>JAYTFV010000610.1:0-17657 GCA_043734065.1 Planctomycetota bacterium | reverse complement strand
ATCGGCGACCTCGCCGTCGTCAGCAGCCCGTGTGAGACGTTTGTGGAGACCGGCCTGGCGATCAAGCAAGAGAGTCCCCTGAAGCCGACCTTCTGCGTCTCCCTGGCCAACGGCTACAACGGCTATCTCCCCACCGCCCAGCACCACGAGTGGGGCGGGTATGAAACCTGGCGGGCGCGGTCCAGTTACCTGAGCGTCGACTCGGAGGCCAAGATTCGAGAAACACTGATGAAATTGCTGGAAACAGTGCCAGCTAAGTAGCAGTCAGCGCCTGCTTGCCGTATCCTTTTTGGCTTCGTCACCCCGATGTCTGGGCACCACATCGGTCGATCATGCTTGGAGCAAAACACGACTTACTGTTCCCGTTGAGATGCCATGCCTTCTGAAATCGTTGGTCGTGTGGGCCCGTCCACTCCCTGGCTCGGTTGGTTGGCCCAACGCTTGGCCCAGCCGTTGTTTCAACTCCCCTTCAGATGGCGGGGTATCCACCGCACCGGCAGTGCGTACACGCGCGAGCGGCTCGACTCCATGCGACAGAAGCTGGCGCGGGGCGAGACTGTGTACATCGCCGGAATGGTGCTGTCGGGGCATAACTGCGGGATCGGCTTGATCGAAGCCACCGCCGCGAACGGCATTCGTCTGTTGGCCAACGACGAAGAGGAGCGGTTCACCGGGATCAAGCACTACGATGGCTATCCCGAACATTCGGTGGCCGTGTTCAAGCGCCGCTTGGACCAGCTCGGTCTGACGCCGGGCGATGTGCATGCCTATGTCACCGGCTGGGACTACCCCGCCCTGAATGCCTTCGGACTCAAGGCGGTGTTCGAACACTTCCCGGCCAGCCTGCAACTCTTGCATCCGGCTGCATGTCCCAAGATCAAGTTCATTGGCATGGGAGCCCGGGTTCTCCGCACTCAATCGCAACTGGCGAAGGATCTCGGGTTGACCGCAGGGGTGCCACTCATCGCACTGCCGCACCACGATAATCACGCGGCGATCAGCTTCGCAGCCTCCCCCTTCGGGCGCAGTCGCGAACCGGTGATGGTCACTGTCCTGGACGGTTTCGGGGACCAGGGAGCGATGTCGCTGTACGTCGCCGAGCAGGGCCAGTTGCGGGTGCTGCGGAAGAACCACAGCATGACCGATTCGCTGGGAGCCTTCTATTCGATCATCAGCTCGACACAGGGAGGCTGGACGACTCTCAGCAGCGAGGGCCGGTACATGGGAGCCGTCGCCTGGGGCGACCACGATCGGCTGACCAATACGTTCTATCGGGGTCTGCGGCAGATGCTGCACTTCGGTGCCGATGGAGTGGTGCAGGTCAATCGCTCGCTCGTGAACTGGCACATCGCGGGGGAACGGAAACCCTACAACCAGGCGACCCGTCAGTTGCTTGGCGACCCGATTCCGCCCGAACGGATGTGGAACCCGGATGCGGTCCTGAAGATTGAAGACGTGCAGCACTCCGCCGTCACGCGCGAGCGGGTTGATCTCGCCGCGGCGACGCAGTTGGTGTTTGAGGATGCCCTGTTCCATATTGTGGAGCATTTGATTCGAACCACGGGGAGCGACCGATTGGTGCTATCCGGAGGCACAGCGCTCAACGGTCTGGCGAACATGCAGTTGGCCGAGCGGTTTGACAATGCGTGGTATCGCCGGAATCTCGGGAAGGACACCTGCCTGCATCTGTGGATCCCGCCGGTCCCGAGCGATGCCGGGGTGGGTCTGGGGGCGGCGTACAACTTCGCACTGCAAGGCGGAGCCCTACCCGGTCCGCCGATCCAGCACGCCTTCTACTGCGGATTGCCGCCGACTCGCGACGAGATCACACAGGCATTCACCACCGAAGCCGAGATCGGATTCCTGCCGTTGGGAGACACCTCCGTGCCGCAGATGTTGACCGACGTGGCCGACTTCGTGGCGTATGTGTTGTCGAAGGACGGCGTCCTCGGCATCTTTCAGGGAGCTGCGGAAACCGGGCCGAGGGCGCTAGGCCACCGGTCCATCATTGCGAACCCGTGCAATCCGAAGTCGCTGGAGAACATCAACCTGCGTGTCAAGATTCGCGAGCCGATTCGGCCACTGGCTCCGATGATGACGCGGGCCGCTGCCGAACAATACTTCGACCTCGCCCCCGGAGCTGCGGACGACGACTATAACGCCTACAACTACATGGTCCTGACCGTTCGCGCCCGACCCGAAGCCCGCGCCAAAGTGCCCGCCGTCGTGCATCACGATGGCACAGCTCGTATTCAGATCGTGCGTCCCGACCAGGATCCGTTCACGCACGCTTACCTTCTGGCCCTCGGTCGCCGCCTGGGCGTCGAGATCAGCGTCAACACCTCGCTGAACGTCGGCAGCCCCATCGCCCAAACGCCGACGCAAGCCCTCGTCGCCCTCAAGCGGGCCAAGGCCCTGACCGGCCTCATCATGATCTCCGCCGAGGGTGACGCCTACCTCGTCTGGCACAGCATCAATCAGCCCCCCAAAGACGGCGGCCAGCAGATACGTCAATGGTATGCCGATTGGAAGGCGGAGAGAGGCCAGTGAGGCCACGAACGAGAGGTTTGCCGTAGCTGCGTTCGCCAGAACGCGGGCGTCCTGGCTGACGCGCCCGCCCTCTGGCGAGGGGCAGCTACGTCTCATTCCGGACCGCGTGTGGTACAACCCTCAACCCTCAACCCCTCCCAAAACAAACAGCCCAGCCCCCGCGTCCGGGGGCTGGGCCTTCACAGCAGCGCACGGGAACCCGTGTTCCCGCGTTGAGGGGCCGTCTCTGACGGTCCGCCGACAATCAGTCAGACGGTGCCACCTCGCAAGTTCATCGAATCAAACACTGACCGCCTCCTTTCTCATTAGACATCCCGAACCGCACCGGCTGACCGGTCTACGGGCTTCGGGCCGATAGTCCAGTCGTGCTGCGTGAGGCACGACACGTTCCAGAATCATTTGGTATGGAGCGATTTGGAGCAAGCCCAAACTGCCCCTTTCACGGAGTATTTTTCGAGATCGTCCCGTCAACCTAACACCTGTCACAGCTGGACCGTACTCAGGCTTCCCTCCAGGTCGAAGGCGTCGTCGCCCTGCGACCTGAGTTGGAGTCCAGGCTTTAGCCTGCTCCGAACAGGCTAAAGACTGGACTCCAACCCTCAACTCCAGCATAGACGGACGGCTAACGAGTCTCGCCCTCTGTTCGGCTGCGGACCTCTGTCAGCAGTTCATGGATCGCCCGCGTGATCTCGTGGTTGCCGACCCGGTAGATGTCGTTGTGTCCGGCACCGGGAATGGCCAGGAACCGCTTCTCGATGCCGGACTTCGATTTCGGGGGGGCGGCTGCGAAGAGTTTTTTCCCCTGGGAGAGTGGGACGATCTCGTCTTGTTCTCCGTGGTAGCAGAGCAGCGGGCAATCGACGCTCGGCATCCGCTCAGCACTCGGGTACTTGTCGATTAGCACCTGCCGCACCGGCAACCACCAATAGATCGAGGCCGCCGTGTCGGCCATCGACGAAAACGTCGCCCGCAACACCAACGCCGCCGGTGTATGGCCTTCGCGACAGACCTCACACGCCAGCCCCGTCGCCACCCCGCCGCCGAGCGACTCGCCCGAGATCACGATCCGTTCGGGAGGCACGCCGAGTTCCTGTACCGCATAGTCCCACACCGTGCGGGCGTCCTTCAGGAACGCTGCCTCCGACGGCGAACCCTCGTTCTCCGCATACCCGCGATAGTCCACCAGCAACGCATCGCACCCCAACCCGTTAAACAACGCCAACTGGGACACGCGCGACAGGCGGTTCCCCGCATTCCCGGCGAACAGCACCACCAGCAGCCGGTTCTCCGCCCCCAGCTTCGACAGCGGCTGGGACTGGCCGATGTCGCTATCGGCCTCGCACAGACTCAGCCAGCCGTGGAGCGTGATGCCGTCGTGCGCGGTGACATGGCATTCGCGGAGATGCGGAGCCAGATCCTCCGCCAGTGCGATCGGCACCGGCCCCTTGCGCGGGTGGTACATCAAGGTCCGCTGCAACCAGGCCAGCATCACAACCACTCCCAGGTAGGCCAGAACCAGACGAACCGCCCACCATTTGAACCGCTGGCCCCAAATGACCTCAAGCCGCTGCGTCACAACTGGGGACTCCGAATCGGTCATGTTCCAGCCCTCTCGCGTCGGTGACTCAGTTCGACTGAGCCGTCGCTGCCCCTCGCCAGAGGGCGGGCAGACACTCTCGGCGTTCGCGGGTTCAGTTCGCCCACGTTCTGGCGAACGCGGCTACGACACCGGCGGCACGCCCAGCGACTTGCCGCCGTCGATCGCCAGGCTGGTCCCCGTCACCATCAGAGCGGCGTCGCTGACCAGATAGAACACCGCCTCCGCGATCTCCTCGGGGGTCATCATCCGCTCCCACGCCTGGGCCAGCGGACTGGCGGCGATGCTCTTGCGGGCGGCTGCGACGGGATCGGGCTGGACTGCCAAGTCATCATCCATGATATCCGTATTCGCGACCGGACCGGGGCAGACACAGTTGACGCGGATCCGATCGGGCGCGTGCGACAGCGCCAGGCTCTTCGTCAACCCCACCAGCGCCAGCTTGCTGATCGAGTACACCGGGTCATGCGCCCTCGGCAGCAGTCCCGCGTTACTCGCCATATTCACGATCGCCCCGCCCCCGCTGCGGCGCATGTGCGGGAGCGCGAACTTCACTCCGAAGAACGCCGCCTTGAGATTCGTGTCGAGGCAGCGGTCCCAGTCCTCCTCGCTGACTTCCGGCACCTGCTTGACCATCGTGATCCCGGCGTTGTTGACCAGGATATCGAGCCGGCCACCGTGATGGGCTGCCTCGTCGATCACCTGTTGCAGTTGAGCCAAGTCCCGCACATCGCAGGCCCACTGCTCGATCCGCAGCGGGCCAAACACCGCCTCGTTCTCAGGCGGCACGCGCAGATCAAACACAAAGACCCGCGCCCCCGCCTGAGCCAGCCGAACCGCCGTCGCCCGCCCAATCCCGCTGGCTCCGCCGGTGACAATCGCAACACGTTTGGCCAGTGGTAACATGGTGGCAACTCCGTAGGACGGGCCCCTCTGGCCCGTCCTGCTGTCGGACGGATGCCCCACACTCACAAACTCAATGTCGACTCCCCGCGTTCTGGCGAACGCAGCTACAGGAGCCGACCGATGGTTCGCCGGAAGGTGCTGTCCGAGGGCACGCAGCTAACTCTTTCGACTCGGCCATCGGGATCGGTGATGACATCGACTTGCCAGAACTGATCGACCCAGGCCGAGAGATGGCCCCGGCCATTCGTTCTGGGGAGAGTGATGGCCGGTGGGCCGAGGATGGCCTCGACCTCGGCCCGCGTCATTCCGAACTTGATGTCGGCCAGTCGCGCGCGGAGTCCATTTTGGCTTCCGACCACGACGACAGCCAAGGCTGCCAGAAGCAGTAACCCCAACGGGACGGCGATCAGCAGTTGTCGACGGGTTGGGCGTGGCATGGGGGAGCCTGCACGAAAAAGCAGGACGGGCCAAAGGGGCCCGTCCTACGGTGACTCGCGTCACTTACTTCTTCGCGAACCGGTAGATCCCGTGCCCATCGGCGGCGGCGATGAGGCAGTACACCTCGCCCTGCTCGTCCTCCCCGAACGACATGATCGGCAGGCCGTTGCTGGTGATCGACTCGTTGGCTGTGACCTTCTTCGCCGCGGCGTCATAGGTGAGCGCCCACACCTTGCCGGTCACGAAGTCGGCGTAGACGTACTTGCCCGCCAGGGCGGGCACAGCTGAGCCGCGATAGACGGTGCCGCCAGTGATGGACTTGCCGACCATGTGGTCGTACTCCCAGATCGGTTCGATCATCTCGGCGTTGGCTTCGGTGCCGTGGGTGCCGAAGGGGTGCAGCCCCTCGCGGCGGCCCCAGCCGTAGTTGCCACCCTTGGTGATGATGTTGATTTCTTCGTAGAGGTTCTGACCGACATCCGCGCCCCAAAGATCGCCGGTCTTGCGGTCGATGGCGATCCGCCAGGGGTTCCGCCAGCCGAACGAGTAGATCTCGGGCAAGGCTCCGGCCTTGCCGACGAAGGGGTTGTCCTTCGGCACGGCATAGGCTTTCCCCTCGTCGTGGTGGTCGACATCGATCCGCAGAATCTTGCCCAGCCATGTGCCGAGGTTTTGGCCGTTCGCATGCGGGTCGTTCCCGGCTCCTCCGTCACCCAGGGCGATCAGCAGCATCCCGGCCTTGTCGAAGCAGAGCGTCCCGCCATTGTGGTTCCAGTACGGCTGGGGGATGGTCAGGATCTCGCGCTCGGTGGCCCCGTCCTTGGTGATGGTGAACTCGGAAACGACCGACAGGTGTTCGGTCATCTTCGAGGTGTAGTAGACGTAGAGCTTGCCGTTGTCTTTGAACTTCGGGTGGAAGGCCATCCCGAGGAAGCCTTCTTCGTTCTGCTTGTCGGAGTAGAACACGCGGTCCTGGATATCGAGCAGCACCTTCGAGGTCTTGGCGTTCTGGTCGTTGGCGAACTCATAGACCACGCCGTGCTGACTGGCCACGAAGACGCGATTCGAGCCATCGCCCGCATGCGTGAGGACAATCGGGCGGAACGGGATGTTCTTGCCGTCGTCGGTCTCGGCCTTCCAGCCCGCCCATTCGAGGGCGGGGAATGCCTTCTCCACCGTCACGGGGAGTTCGCCGGTGACTGGCTCCGGCACCTTGCCATCGGCGGGGAGGCGCCGAACCTTGATGTTGCGGTAGGAGACCAGGTTGCCATGATCTTGCAGGCAGATGTGTCCCTTCGGTGCCTTGCCGAAGCCCGGCATGGACGCGAACTTGCTCTTCGCCACCCGCTCGTCCCAGTCCTTACTGCCGATCTGGAACTTCTCGTAACTGAAGCCGTTCATCTGAATTTCGCTCTGCTGCTGGCAGATGCGGATGTACATCTGGTTCCACTCGCCAGCTGGGCGGGTGGCGTCGGGAACCTTCTTCGTGAAGAAGTCGGCTCCCGGCTGATAGAGCTGGTAGAGCCAACCGGCGAGTTGGGGGTCGTGCCCCTTGACGTTGTCCTGGACCTGAATCTCCGGGCCGGTGTGCCAGGGAGCGCCGCCCTCTTCGGTGACGCGGAACATGATCCCGGAGTTCCCTTCCGGGGCGATCTTGTAGTCGATGAGGAGTTCGAAGTTGTCGAACTGCTCGGTGGTGATGATGTCCCCAGCCCCTTGGTCCGCCCGGGTCAAGGCCCCGTCGACGACCTTCCACCCGTCGCCGATTTTGTCCTGCTTGTAGTTCCGCCACCCGGTCGTGGTCTTCCCATCGAACAGTGTGGACCAGCCGACCTTCGCCTCCCATTCCGAGACCGTATTGTCCGCAGCCATCACAGCAGCTGGCCAGAGCAGCAAGCACACCAACCAGGAGAAACGCAGCATGGGAAATCCTCAGAGCCAGGGGAAGTGGGTTTCGATGAGCGTGAATCGTACAGACGCGAACTTGCGAAGTCAGCCGAGTCGCTTTGTCCTTCGTCACCGGATCGACAGCGAGCGGGCGGACGTTAGTCCCCCGTGCCAGTTCGACGTTCTCTCACCAATCCGGGTGTGGGGAGCGGAACCGCGTCACCCAACACGTTGGACTTACGTCCAACGCTCGCTGTCGAACTGCCAGTCGCATCGCTCCGGGATCGACAGCGATCACAACAGAGTTCCCTGCTGCCAGTCCTTCCAATCACCTCAGATACCGACCGTTTCATCTGGCCAGGGCCGGGGTGAGGGGCTTCGGCGAGCCACAGGCTCCGCTTCGAAGACTTCGCGTCGCAGCTAAACGCTCCCCCGCCACGTGGACAGGGCGAAAGGCATGTTGATCGCGGGGAGAGGAATAACCCACGCCTTATTTGAAAGCAACATGCCCGATAGTTGAGCGTTGCAACTTGCGAAGATCGAGAATACCTGCGATTACACCATATGGCGCGAAAAATGCTACCATGCAGCGGGGCGACTGCCCCTGCCCGGAAATGCGTCATGGTCTCTGCAATGTTGCCTTCCAATTCCTCTCAATCCCAATCTCAAAGTCAAGGAGCTTGCGATGTGCCAACCCATGCGGCAAAGGCATTTGATGAGTACCTCGATGGAGAAGTCGCCCGGCACCCCCTCCTGGCCAACCGTCTGGACGAACTCTCCTTTCAAGGGCTGGCCGAACGGCAACAGGCTGCAGAAGTCCGGCTGCGAGAAAAGGGGATCACTTTCGCTGTCTACGGGCACACGGACGGGACTGAAAAGGTCTGGCCATTCGACGTGGTCCCCCGGCCCATGTCTCATTCGGAATGGACTCGGATTGAAGCGGGACTGAAGCAGCGCATCCGGGCGCTGAATCTGTTTCTGGATGACATCTACGGCCCGCAGCACATCCTCAATGATGGAGTTGTGCCGCGAGAGTTGGTGCTGAGTGCTAAGACGTACCGCCCCCAGTTACAAGGCTTTCGCCCGCCGAAGGGAGTCTGGACGCACGTGACCGGGACCGATCTGGTGCGTCACAGCGATGGGGTGGTGTACGTGCTGGAGGACAACCTGCGCTGCCCCTCGGGAGTGTCGTATGTCCTGGAGAACCGCGAGCTGATGAAGCGCGTGCTGCCCGAGGTGTTCCAGGGAGCCGCCATTGCCCCCGTCGAAGACTATGGCGAACGGCTGCTGACCACACTCCAGCAGACGGCCCCCGAAGGCGTGTATAATCCCACCACGGTGCTGCTGACGCCGGGGGTCTACAACTCGGCGTACTTCGAGCATTGCTTCCTGGCGCAGCAGATGGGGATCGAACTGGTCAGCGGGTCGGACCTGGTCGTGAATGACGGGTACGTGTGCATGCTGACCACGAAGGGCTTGCAGCGGGTCGATGTGATCTACCGGCGGATCGACGATGACTTTATCGATCCGAAGTGCTTCCGGGCCGATTCGATGCTGGGGGTGCCGGGCCTGATGGAGGTCTACAAGGCGGGACGGGTCACGCTGGCGAATGCCCCCGGCACGGGAGTGGCGGATGACAAGGCGGTCTACGCCTGGGTGCCGCAGATCATTCAGTATTACCTGAGCGAGGAGATTCTCATTCCGAATGTGCCGACCTACGTCTGCTCCGATCCGAAGCAGAGGGAGTACGTGCTGGCCCACCTCCCCGAACTGGTGACGAAACCGACAAACGAATCGGGCGGGTACGGGATCGTGATGGGGCCGAGCGCCTCGAAAGAGGAACTGGAGAACTGTCGTCAGCAGATTCTGGCCAATCCCCGGAACTTCATCGCCCAGCCGTACCTGACTCTGTCCACCGTGCCGACCGTGGTGGCAGACCGGCTGTCGCCGAGGCATGTCGATTTGCGACCGTTCATCTTGTATGGTGACGATGTGTTCGTTCTGCCGGGAGGACTGACGCGCGTGGCGCTGCGGGAAGGTTCGATGATCGTCAACTCATCGCAGGGCGGCGGCAGCAAGGACACGTGGGTGTTGATGAACGATTGAGGAGGAAATTCGAAGCACGAAATTCGAAACTCGAAACTCGAAAGCCAACCCACCCCGTCTCCTCAGTTTCGAATTTCGTGCTTCGAATTTCGGATTTCCGCTTCTTTGTCGCTCGAACAAGTTGTCACGTCATGCTCAGTCGTGTTGCGGATGCGGTATTCTGGGTCAATCGGTACATCGAGCGGGCGGAGAACGTCGCCCGTTTTGTCGATGTGAGTCAGTCATTGTCACTCGGCGGCGCTCCGCAATGGGCTCCCCTGGTCTTTGCCAGTGGAGACGAGGAGCTGTTCCGGGAGCATTACGGCGAATGTACATCCTCCAATGTTCTCCAATTTTTGTTGTTCGATGAGCGGAACTCGAACTCGATCCTGTCGTGCCTGATTAAAGCACGCGAGAACGCCCGCACGATTCGGGAAATCCTCAGCGTCTCTCTGTGGGAAGCCATCAACCGCTTCTACCTGCGGGTGCGGGAGGCTGCGAAAGACTCCGAACCGATCTTGAATAATCCCGCCGAATTTCTGGAGTGGGTCAAACGCGACTGCCACGAAGTGATCGGTGTCAACGAGGCCACGATGTCTCACGGCGAGGCGTGGAACTTCGGGAAGATTGGCCGCCTGATCGAGCGGGCCGATAAGACCTCGCGAATTCTCGACGTGAAGTATTTCATCTTGCTGCCCGATGTCAGCAAGGTCGGCTCTGCGCTGGATGTGTTGCAATGGTCAGCGCTGCTCGAATCGACGAGTGCGCTGCACATGTACCGTAAGCGGTTTGGCCGGATCGTCCCACGCTCGGTGGCGGAGTTCCTGATCCTCGATCCACAGTTCCCGCGCTCGATGCAGTTCTGCGTGGCGTCGATGCGGTCCTCACTGCACCGCATCACCGGGAATCCGATCGGCCAGGGACGGACGGTTTCAGAACGTCTCTGCGAGGAACTGCACGCGCGGCTGCAACGGCTGTCGATTCATGACATCATTCAGATCGGCATCCACGAGTTCATCGACAGCTTCCAGCAGAGCCTGAACGCGATCGGCCTGGCGATCCGCGAGGGCTTCTTCGAGGTCCGGGAAATCGAACCGATGCAGGACCAGCAATAATCCGACTGTTGGAGTTCAGCCTTGAGAGCAGTTACAGAAATCGTGTTCACCGGAAAAGTCTGGAACACTAATCTTCACTGATCGACGCTAATCCCGATTTGGATCAGTATTGATGAGCGAAGATTAGTGTTCCAAAATCGTCATTCCATCGGATCGTTTGGTGAACACCCATTCTGTAACGGCTGTAGGCTGCCTCTGGATGATGAGCGAGCGTGGTCAGAGGCAGCCTGAAGGCTGAACTCCAACAACTGAAGTCACACCGTCACGAACATCAGAATCGCGAGACACACCATGGCCATCCGCGTCGCGCTCCGGCATGTCACCGAATACCGGTACGACCGATCTGTCAGCCTGGGACCGCAGGTGGTCCGCCTCCGCCCGGCTCCGCATTGCCGTACCCCGGTGGCCAGTTACTCGCTCAAGGTCACGCCCGAGAAGAACTTCCTCAACTGGCAGCAAGATCCGTTCGGCAACTATCAGGCCCGGCTGGTCATCCCCGACAAGACCGACAAGTTCCGCATTGAGGTCAACCTGATTGCAGACCTGACCGTCATCAATCCGTTCGACTTCTTCGTCGAGGACAGTGCCGAAGAGTTCCCGTTCGCCTACGAACCGGCCTTGCAGAAAGACCTGCAACCGTTCCTGGAATGCGCGAAGACCGGAGAGAAGTTCGAAGCGTTCCTGAAGACGATCGACGCCCGGCCCCGCCGCACGATCTTCTTCCTCGTCGATCTCAATCAACAACTGTGGAAGGACATCAAGTATTCCATCCGCATGGAACCGGGCGTGCAGACGCCGGACGAAACGCTGGAGAGTCGCTGTGGTTCCTGCCGCGATTCGGCGTGGCTGCTCGTGCAGTTGTTACGGCGGATCGGGTTGGCCGCGCGGTTCGTCTCGGGCTACCTGATCCAATTGACTTCCGACATCCCGTCACTGGATGGCCCGTCCGGACCGGCCAAGGACTTCACGGACCTGCATGCGTGGTGCGAGGTGTACCTGCCGGGGGCGGGGTGGGTCGGTCTGGACCCGACATCCGGCCTGTTCACCGGAGAGGGGCACATGCCGCTGGCAGCCACTCCCGATCCGGCGACCGCCGCTCCGATCTCCGGACCCCTCGAAGAGTGCGAGACCAAGTTTCATTTCGAGATGTCGGTGACCCGCATCCATGAAGACCCGCGCGTCACGCTGCCGTATACCGAAGAGCAATGGGCCGCGATCGAACAGCTCGGGAGTCAGGTCGATCAGCGTCTGAATAAGAACGATGTGCGACTGACGATGGGCGGCGAACCGACCTTCGTCTCCATCGACGACATGGACGGGGCCGAATGGAACACAGCCGCCGTCGGCGTCAACAAGCAGCGCCTCTCGGGGCAGTTGTTGGGGCGACTGCGAAAGCGTTTTGCGCCGGGTGGACTTCTGCATTACGGTGAAGGCAAGTGGTATCCCGGTGAGCCGCTGCCGCGCTGGGCGTATAGCTGCCTGTGGCGCGTGGACGGCGAGCCGATCTGGACGAACCCCAAGCTGCTGGCAGACCCGTCTGTGGACGGCCAAGTCAGCGTGGAGACGGCTGGGGAGTTCCTGGTGGAACTGGCGGACCGTCTGGGGGTCGAGGGGCGCTGGATGCGTCCGGCCTATGAGGATGTGTGGCACACGCTGGCTCAAGAGCGACGCCTCCCGGTCAATGTCGACCCGCGCGAGTTCGACATCGACTCGGATGAGGACCGCCGCCGACTGGCCCGCATCCTGGAGACCGGCCTGAGCCGCCCGGTGGGGTACGCCCTGCCACTGACCCGTGCGTGGTGGCAGGGGCAGGCGCAGTGGACGAGCGGGCCGTGGCCGTTCCGGTCGGAGCGGCTGTTCCTGATTCCCGGCGATTCGCCGATCGGGCTGCGGTTGCCCCAGGAGTCGCTCCCGGTCGGGTCGGCGGAGTCGAACGTGATCTACGCCACCGATCCACTGGCCGACCGGCACGCGCTCCCCGGCTATCAAGAAATCCGTCGTCGGGGGCAGTCGCGTTTCGCCGAGGAGGTGCTCGCCACCTCCATCATCGGCCAGCAGCGTCACGAGAACGGGAATGGGAACGGGGCCAAACGCGGGACTTCGGAAGGACGCCGCGATCTGCGTACCCTCGAAGAGGCCGTTACGCCGCCCCGCGTGGCATCGTTGGGGGTCGTCACGACCGCTCTGTGCATCGAGCCGCGCGGTGGTAGGTTGCACGTCTTCATGCCGCCGATGCCCACGCTGGAGGACTACCTCGAACTGATCGGCATCGTCGAGTCGATCGCCGAGGAGCGCCAGCAGCCGGTCGTGATCGAAGGCTACCTGCCCCCCATCGATCACCGCCTGCAAATCCTCAAGGTCACGCCCGACCCCGGCGTGATTGAGGTCAACGTCCAGCCCGCCAGCCACTGGAAGGAGCTGACCGAGATCACCACCGGCATCTACGAGGACGCCCGCCTGACCCGCCTGGGCACCGAGAAATTCCAGCTCGATGGCAAGCACACCGGCACCGGCGGCGGCAACCACATCGTCCTCGGCGGAGCCACGCCGCAGGACAGCCCCTTCCTGCGGCGGCCCGATCTGCTGCGGAGCCTGATCTGCTACTGGAACAATCACCCGTCGCTGTCGTACCTGTTCTCCGGTCAGTTCATTGGTCCGACCAGCCAGTCGCCGCGCATTGATGAAGGGGTCCGCGATGCGATCTACGAGTTGGAGATCGCCTGCGAACAGATCCCCGAGAAGGAGCCGGTCCCGCCCTGGATCGTCGATCGCATCTTCCGCAACCTGCTGGTCGACATCACCGGAAACACGCATCGCGCCGAGATCAGCATCGACAAACTCTACTCGCCGGACAGTGCCACCGGGCGACTGGGCCTCGTCGAGTTGCGGGGCTTTGAGATGCCTCCGCACGCCCGGATGAGCCTGACGCAGCAGTTGCTGGTGCGGTCGCTGATCGCCTGGTTCTGGGAGACGCCGTACCGTGAGCGCCCGATCCGCTGGGGGACGGCGCTGCATGACCGGTTCATGCTTCCGACTCCGCTGAAGAACGATCTGCTGGATGTCTTGCGCGATCTGCGCCGGGCGGGGATGCCGTTCGAATGGGACTGGTTTGAGACCCACTGGAACTTCCGCTGCCCGGTCATCGGTGAGGTCACGTACGACGGCATCCGCCTGGAAGTCCGCACGGCGATCGAGCCGTGGTATGTCCTGGGCGAAGAACCGGGCGGAGGCGGCACGACCCGCTACGTCGACTCCTCCGTCGAGCGGTTGCAGGTGCATCTGTCGGGCCTCACCTCTCTCCGCTACACGGTCACCTGCAACGGACGACCGCTTCCGCTGCATCCCACGGGGGTCGCCGGTGAGTTCTTCGCCGGGGTCCGCTACCGGGCCTGGCAGCCTCCGAGTTGTTTGCACCCCACGATCCCTGTTCACACGCCCCTCACATTCGATATTGTCGACTTGTGGCAGCAACGATCGATCGGCGGGTGCCGGTTCCATGTGGATCATCCGGGGGGCCTCAACCCCACGAGCTTCCCGGTCAATGCCCTGGAAGCGGAATGTCGCCGAGCGGCGAGGTTCCTGAAACAGGGCCATACGGGAGGGCCAGTCTCGGTCCGGGCCGAACCGCCCAACCGGGAGTTCCCGTTCACGCTCGATCTGCGTCTTGCTCCCATGTGATGAGCCGAGGGAGCATCACCGTGTCGAAAGCATTGCCGAGCCCGCCGTTGATCTCCACTGCCTCTCCGCCTTCTCTCCCGGAACCATGCCTGGATTTTCCGGAGCAGGCCCCCTCGTTCGTCTATAACGAAGCGTTTGACGCCTCGGAGGAGCCGCGTGCCGCTTGGCGACCGCTGATCGAGGCGGCCCAGCGGACTCCGCTGTCCGAGTTCGTCCATCGTTCCGCGCAGGCCAATCATCTGATCGCCGAAAACGGCGTCACGTTTAACGTGTTTCACGAGGGGTCCCAGTCGCAGCGTCCGTGGCAACTCGACCTGATCCCGTTCATCCTCGACGCGACTCCGTGGAGGCAGATCGAGGCCGGGCTGCGACAACGGGCGCGGCTGTTGAACTGGATCGTGCGGGATTGCTTTGGTGAGAGGTCGCTGATTCATGAGGGGCTGCTGCCGCCGGAGGTGCTGTTCGCGAATCCCGGCTACCTGCGTCCGTTCTGCGGCCTGCACTCGGAGAGTCCCTCGATCATCGCCGCCGGAGCGGAACTGGCGCGCGACGCCAGTGGTCAGTGGCGCGTGATGGCCGATCGCACCGAGGCTCCCTCCGGTGCAGCGTTCGCCCTCGAGAATCGCATCGTCGTCAGCCGCACGATCCCCTCGGATCTGCATACCCAGCCGGTCCAGCGGTTGGCCCCGTTCTTCCTGCAGGTGCAGAACACGCTGCGAACACTCGGTTCGCGGTTGTCGGAAAACCCGCGGATCGTGCTGCTCTCGCCGGGTTCGAAATATCCGTATTATTTTGAGGACGTGTATCTGGCCCGGTATCTGGGGTACTCGCTGGTCGAGGGTGGCGACCTCGCGGTGCGTGACAATCATGTGTACCTCAAGACGCTGGCCGGGCTGGTCGAGATCGATGTGATTGTCTCGCGCGGCGTGGAACGCGGCATCGACCCGCTGGAGCTGGGCGGCGGCGAGCCGCATGGCGTCCCCGGACTGCTGCGGGTGCATCGCCAAGGGAACGTGGTTCTGGCCAACGTCCCCGGCAGCGGGCTGGCGGAATCCCCGATCCTGATGGCCTTCCTGCCCGCGCTGTGCCAGCGCTGCCTGAGCGAGGATCTGAAGCTGCCGTCGATCGCCACCTGGTGGTGTGGAGACCCCGCGCAGTGGGACTTTGTCCGCAGATATCTGGATGATCTGGTGATCAAGCCCGCGTTTCAGGCCAGCGGCAACGAAGAGATTCTGCCACGCTCCCTGTCCACGGAAGCCCGTCGTCAGCTTGTCGCGCGGATCGAGGCCAAGCCTCATCAATACGTGGCGCAAGAGTTGATCCAACGCTCCGCCGTGCCCGTGTTTCACAAGGGGGCCATGTGCGTCGGGCATGTCGCGCTGCGGACGTTCCTGGTGGCCAGTGGCGACGATTATGCCGTCATGCCCGGAGGTCTGGCCCGCGTGGCCCTCGACTCCGGCCCGATGGAGTTGTCGATCTCCGCCGGGGTCAGCAGCAAGGATGTGTGGGTACTCGCCGATGGCCCCGTCGAACCCATCAGCCTGCTCTCCGCCGAGGACAAACCGGTCCTGCTCCGGCGGAGCAGTGCCATCTTCCCCAGCCGGGTCGCGGACGATCTGTTCTGGTTCGGCCAATCGCTTGACCGGGCCGACTTCCTCAGTCGACTGCTCCGGGCCGTCATCGAACGCCTGACCGATGAGTCCTCGACCGATTCGCCCGAGCTGCCCAGCCTCGTCCGCTGCCTGGTCCACGAAGGCCAGATTGAAGCCAGTTTCGCCGTCGATTCGTTCTCGAACCGCCTCCCCTCACTGACGGACACCCTGCCCCGCATGGTGGCCGATGGCGAAGAGTCGCGCGGCCTGACGGCGGCGATCTCGGAGTTGCTGCGACTGGCAGCTCTCGAACGACTCTGGATGTCACCGGACACCTATCGCAAGGTGCGGGAAACCGCCGAACGCTACCAGTCGGTCGCTGTCCCCGGCTGGAACGGGCTGGTCGATCTGCTATATGCCGTGAACCATTTGATTCTGGACCTCTCCGCGATCAGCGGCTTGCTGCACGATGGGATGATCCGCGGACCGGCGTGGCACGTGATGGACATGGGTCGGCGGATCGAGCGGGTACGCGATACCGCGCGGTTGCTGCGGAGTCTGCTCTCTCAAGGCGGAAAGCTGAGCCGGTCCCTGCTGCGGGCCCTGCTCGAAATCATCGACTGCCGGATGACATACCGCTCTCGCTACATGGAGAACGTGCAGCAGAACGCGGTCCTCGATTTGTGCCTGACGGATGAGACCTGTCCGCGCTCGATTGCTTCCCAGTTGATCGCGCTGGCGGAGCATGTCGACTCGTTGCCGGGCGAGGAGTTGGCCCTGCTGCGGACCAAAGAGAAGCGGCTCGTGATGGCGTCCCTGCATGCCGTGCGGATGATCTCCCACGAGGACTTGGAGGAGCCCGACGCCCAGTCGATCCTCTGCCTGCTCGCGGAGACAGAGCAACGCATGAAGAGCCTGGCCGAGGTGCTGACCGACAAGTACCTGTTGCATTCAGGAGAGCCGCGTCAGATCAACTCGGAACTGGAGATGCCGCGATGAAGTACCGCATCGTTCACAAGACGGAGTACTCGAGTCAGGAATCGGTGTCGGTCGGTCACAACGAGGCTTGGCTGACTCCGCGCGACACACCGACGCAAAGATGCCGTTCGCACCAGATCGAGATCGCGCCCGCTCCGTCGGTCATCTTGGATCGGACCGATTATTTCCAGAACACGACGACGCAGTTCGCCTTTAACCAAGGCTATGACACGCTGAGCGTGACCTCGATCAATGTCGTCGAGTTGTTCGTCCCGGTGCCCAGCGACATTCCGGTCCCGACGTGGGAGTCGGTTCGCGATGCCGTCCGCGACCACCACTCGGACCAGGACTTGAGCGCGCTGGAGTTCGCGTTCGATTCTCCCCGTTGCCGGGTGGCAGCCGAGTTCGCTCAATATGCACAGACCTCGTTCCCCGAGGCAGAGCCGATCCGCACGGGGATCGCTCACTTGATGCAGCGGTTTCACGCCGACTTCCATTATGACCCGACAGCGACCACGGTCTCGACTCCGGTCGAGCAGGTGTTTCGCCTTCGCCGCGGCGTCTGCCAGGACTTCGCCCACCTGCTGATCTCGATGCTGCGCTCGATCGGGCTTCCCTCCCGCTACGTGAGCGGCTACTTACGGACGCTGCCCGCACCGGGAAAGGAACGATTGGTCGGAGCGGACGCCACGCACGCCTGGGTTTCGGTCTACTGCGGAATTCTCGGCTGGGTCGACCTCGATCCGACCAACAACCAGTTCCCAACCACCGACCACATCACCATCGCCTGGGGACGCGACTACATGGATGTCGCCCCCCTCAAGGGCGTCT
>JAYTFV010000609.1:0-31322 GCA_043734065.1 Planctomycetota bacterium | reverse complement strand
GAAGCCGTTCAGACCTCAAGGATGTCCCCCATGGCACCGCTCGATCTGTATCACCCCGGTTTGCGGGGCGTGATTGCTGGCGAAACGAATATCTGCTCGCTCGATCACGGGCTGATTTACCGAGGCTACTGCATCCACGACCTCGCCGAGGAGTCGAACTTCCTCGAAGTCTGCTACCTCCTGCTGCATGAGGAGTTGCCGACCGAGGAGGAACTGGCCGACTTCCGCAGCATCATGATCGAGGAGATGGAGCTGCCGGAGATGGTCACCTCCGTGCTGGAGGGGCTGCCGCTGCACGTGACTCCGCTGGAGGCCCTGCGAACCGGCGTCAGCCTGCTGTCGCACTTCGATCCGCAGACGAGTGATGGCCCGCTGAACGGCGGCGTTGGCCAGGCGGTGCGACTGCTGGCTCGCGTGCCGATGTTGATCGCGGCCTGGCACCGCATGCGGACCGGCGAACCGCTCCCGGCCCCGGCCACGCACCTGGGCTATGCGGGGAACCTGTTTTACCTCATCACCGGGAAAGAGCCGACAGCCCTCTTCGAAAAGGCCCTCGACTCCGCCCTCATCGCCGCTGCGGAACACGAGTTCAACCCGTCGACGTATGCCGCGCGGATGGTCGGTTCGACGGGCGGGGATCTGTATGCCGCCGTGACAGCCGGGTTGGGTGTGCTGGCCGGATCGCGGCATGGCGGCGGCGACGACCGAGTGCTGGATGCGATCAAGTCCGTCGAGTCCTCCGACATGGCGACCGAGTGGGTCCATGCCGAGTTTGAGGCGGGCCGCTCGATCCCCGGCTTCGGTCACCCGGTCTACAAGGACTGCGACCCCCGAGCCGCGCTGCTGGAAACGCACTGTGCCGAACTGGCCAACGCCTGTGGCTGCAACTCAATGGAGGAGATTGCCGACTCCATCGAGCGTGCCGTGTGGGAAGAGAAAAAACTCCCGGCCAACATCGACTGGTCCCTGTCGCGGCTGTTCCATTACCTCGGGCTGCCGCGAGAGCTGTACCTGCCGATCTTCGCAGCCGCCCGAGTCGTGGGCTGGTGTGCGCATGTCATGGAGCAGGCCGACAGCGATCATGTCATCCGGCCTCGGGCGAGGTATCGGGGGGTCGAGGAGCGTCCATTTGTGCGGCTCTGGGACCGGTAGCCACCCCGGCGTTCGCTGAACCTTGGTCGTAGCCGCCCCTCGCCAGAGGGCGGGCAAGCACGCCAGTTCGCCCATGTTCTGGCGAGACGTGGCTACGCAGGCACACTCCCCACTCGCCACTCACCACTTCCGTTTCCCGTGCTTCAACTCCAATTCGTACAGCTTGGCCTCCTTGAGGAAGGCGTAGTACGCATTGATGGTACTCCCGATGAACCCCCGGATGCCGTTGCAGAGGCTGCGACGGAGGAGGTACGAACGCAGGAACGACAGTGGGAAAGCGAATAGCAATGCCATGAGGGAGAACCGCCGTCCGCTGTCGAAGCGCTCTTGAGCCTTGAGCGTCGAGTAGTGGTCGTTCTTCACCAACTTGATCGTGATGCTGCTCTCGCCGTAGTGGACGATGCAACCTGTGGCGGGGCGGATGGGTCCGGTCAGGTGGATGCCTTCATGCACGTATTCGTCGCCGAAGTGGCCTCTGGACTTTCGCCAGAAACGCACCTTGGCGTTGAGCCTGACCCAGCGGGAGTTGGGCTGATTCAGAAACCGGTCGTCGAACGGGATATGGAGGCCCGAGAGTGCGGCATCAGGGAGAGCGGCCCGAATGTCGTCGAGCAGTTCCGGTGTCGCCTGTTCATCGGCATCGAGCTTGAGGACCCAGTCATGCTGGCACAATTCCGCAGCCAGATCGGATTGCCGGGAATACCCGAGCCACTCCTTGACGTAGACCCGCTCGGTGAATTTGCGGGCCAGTTCCACCGTGGCGTCGGTACTGCCGGAATCGACGACGACGATGTCGTCGAAATCGCGCACGCTGTCCAGCGCCCGTTCGATATTGTGGGCCTCGTTTTTTGTCAGAATGAAGACGCTGGCGGCGATTTTGGTCATAGTCGATACCGCCCGCGAGTCAACGCGATGTGGAATTGCAGAAGATCGGCACGTCCGTGGATGCCAATACGTGGAATCTCAAACAGGTTGTCGAGCGGCTCGATCGCCTTCCGCACCGACACCGCCGAAGTGAATCCAGCGGCCCGGACCATCGACACATGGGTCGGCGAATAGCGACCATAAGGATACGAAAAACTCAAGCAGGGCTGGCCCGTGAGTTGTTCCACAGCCCGTTTCGATCCGACGATTTCTGCCTCGGCCACATCATCAGGTGTCCTCAGCAATGCGATGTGAGTCAGGGTGTGAGCCCCGAATTCGACGATCCCGCTGGCCGCCATCTCCGCGATCTGAGCGGGCGTCAGCTTGGGAATCCCCTCAATGTCGGGAGCGAGGTAGATCGTGGCCTGGCTTTGATATTTCTGGAGCAGTGGAAAGACCTCATCGTAATTATTGGCGAACCCGTCATCAAAGGTCAGGGCCACGGTGGGCCGCTCACACGGGCCAGATCGGGCGACCAGTTCGCTCATCGTGCAGGTGTGATAGCCGCGTCTGTGCAACCAGGCCAACTGCCGGGCAAACGTGGCGGGGGGCACATTCATCCCCGTCGCCGGACCGTCTCCCACGCTGTGATACATCAACACCCGAGGGCGGTCCATCGGCTTCACCCGTCGCCAGAAGTGATAGCGTGCCAGTGCCGCCAGCAGGGCGATAAGCACAACACCGATTCCCCAGAACCACGCAGCCACTTTCGATCCTTCTGGAAGCTTGCTCTACGTGTCTGACACACGGGAACTGACCAGTCTTCCAGGACCGGAACCACTTCCCCAGACACGCCCTCACCACTCAATTCACTTCGAACGTCCACTGCCCAGCTGAATTCACTCCCGCCCCCCAGACCCCGGAAAGTATCATCGAACGGAACCTCAAGTCCAGAGCGCTACCCCGTCGCAACTTCCATGTTGGGAATACTCCCCTTGTCACCGCGAACCAAAAATCGTCTCGTGGACTCGGCCCAGCCCGCGTACAATGAACCGAGGAGATCGACGCATGACGCAGAAACTGATGGAGCATCTGGAAGTGGTGGAACTGCGGGGGCACATCATCGACAGCTTACTGCTGCCGAAGGTACTGGATGTCATCACCGAACTCGGCGGCAGCTACCGCATCCGGGATATTTCAGTCGGGCAAACTCGCCAGGATCAGAGTCTGGCCGTGATCGAGATTCAGGCGGCCACCGAACACCTCTTGCAGGCCATCCTCAAACAGGTCAGCGACCACGGGGCTGTCTCCATCAATGCGCAGGACTGCCACTGGGTGCCTGCCGATCTCACGGGCACCTTTCCCGAGGGGTTCTACAGTACCACGAACCAGCGCACACAGGTCCGCCTCGATCACGAGTGGATCGAAGTCGAACTGCAAGAAATGGACTGCGGCATCTGCGTCGACCTCATCCGTCGTGTGGCTCGTTGCATCCCGATGACAGAGGTCCAACTCGGCGATTTGATCGTCGTGGGGCATGCGGGGGTCAAGGTGCTGCCGCTGGAACGGGCTGCGGGCGGGCCGACGTTTGAGTTCATGTCCTCTCCGGTCTCGACGGAGAAGCCCAAGGGAGTCACGATCCGCCAGATCGCGTCCGATCTGCATCGACTACGGCAGGAGGGGGGACGCGTGCTGATCGTCGGCGGGCCCGCCATCGTTCACACCGGCAGCGGAGAGTGGCTCTGCCAACTGATTCAGCGGGGGTATGTACAGCGGCTGTTCGCGGGCAATGCCCTGGCGACCCACGACATTGAACAGTCACTATATGGCACGAGCCTGGGCGTGCATCTGGGACGCGGGATTTCGGTCGAGGCGGGGCATGAGCATCACCTGCGGTCGATCAACACGATCCGTCGCATCGGCGGGATTCGATTGGCTGTGCAGCAAGGGGTATTGAAGTCGGGCATCATGCACGACTGCGTGCAGCACAACGTCCACTTCCTGCTGGCCGGAAGCATTCGCGACGACGGCCCGCTCCCCGAGGTCATCACCGATACCCTGGAGGCCCAGCGGGCCATGCGGGAGCAGATTCGCGATGTCGACTACTGCCTGATGATCGCCACCACGCTGCACTCAATCGCCGTCGGCAATCTGCTGCCCGCCTGGGTCAAGGTGGTGTGCGTCGACATCAACCCGTCGACGGTGATCAAGCTGAACGATCGCGGTTCGTTCCAGACGCTGGGCCTGGTGACGGATGTCGAGCCGTTTCTGCGCGTGCTGGTGGATGAGTTGAAAGTGCTGGATCAACCGCCAGCGGTGCCATCTCCGTAAGACGGCCTTTCCAGGCCGTCTTACGAGTTGGTCCAAATTAACATTCCGATTTGAACAGAAGATAACGAAGGTAACGAAGGGTTCAATCCAAAGGCTCTTCGTTTCCTTTGTTACTTTCTGTTCCAAATCGAATCGGGAAGTTGTTTGGGATCATGTCCCTCACGACGAGAGACGCCCGAGGACGGCCTGGAAAGGCCGTCCTACTCGGAAGGCTTTCTCAGGCAAAACAATCATGCCCCGCATTCTCATGTGCCCCCCCGACTACTATGGCATCGAGTACGAGATCAATGCCTGGATGAGCCGCTCGCGACCCAGCGATCGACCGCGAGCCATCGCGCAGTGGCAGGCCCTCCAGCAACTCATCGATCGGGCCGGAGCCACCGTCGAACTCCTCGACCCGGTGCCGGGGTTGCCCGACTACGTCTTCACCGCCAATGCCGCCCTCATCTTCCACAACCGCGCCATCATGGCGCGGTTCCGCCCCCCTCAACGCCAACCCGAGACCCCGCACGCCGCAGCTTGGTTCCGCGCCCACGGATTTCAGGTCGAGGATATCCCCGGCCACGAGACCTTCGAAGGTGCGGGGGATGCTCTGTTCTGTGGTGAGACGCTCTTCGCCGGGTATCGCTTTCGCAGTGCGGCAGCGGGTGAGCAGGCCCTGGGCCGCATGCTCGGCTGCGAGGTGCTGCCGCTGGAACTGGTGAACCCGCAGTTCTACCACCTCGACACCTGCTTCTGTCCCCTCGCTCCCGGCCAGGCCCTGTACTATCCGCCTGCGTTCGACGAATACGGACTCAAGGTGCTGCGGGCACGCATTTCCGACTTGATCGAAGTCATCCCGGCCGAGGCCGCTCACTTCGCGTGCAACGCCGTCGTGCTGGGCAAGACGGTGATCACGCACATCGGCTGCGACGCTCTGCACGAGGAGTTGCGGCAGCGAGGTTACTCCCCGGTCGGCACGCCGCTGGACGAGTTCATCAAAGCTGGCGGGAGCGCGAAGTGTTTGACGCTGCGATTGGATGTCGAGCCGTGATCGACAGCCAGCGACGTGTGTGCGTCAGAATCGCAGGCAGGCGAAGAATTTCACCACGGAGACACGGAGACACGGAGAAATCCAGCCAGGAACAGGTTGACCTCGGAGACTGATCCGCAATGAAGAGTATTGTTGACAGGATGAACAGGATCGCTTCCAGGCAGCCGCTGTGGAGGGACATCCTGTTGATCCTGTTCATCCTGTCCCAAACTCCCGCGTCAACCGCCTGATCGTGGCCCCCCTGCTAGTTCCCCCTCCGTGTCTTCGTGGTGAATCTCTGCCGACCTTTCTGACGCACACGACCAGGAACGGGGCCGGCACCGGAAAGCGAAGCATTCGAGCGGCGAGATGATTATGATGCCGCCAGTCGTGAAGTCCTCCAGTCAGTCTGACCTCCTGCCAATGTCATTCGGGCAGGACGCTGGCGGGCGAGGCGACAACCAGTCCTCTGTGGCGAATGCACCGCGTTTTGAAAGGACGACTCTCATGTTCCGTCGACGGATTGTCATTGCTCTGGCGTTTCTGCTGGTTGGCTTCACCTCCCTGGTCAATGCGGGGCCTCGCGATGCGCAGTGGAAGGAAGTGGACGAGGCCGTGCAAAAGGGATTGCCGAAGACGGCGATCGAGAAGCTGGGGCCGATCATTGAGGGGGCGCTGAAGGACAAAGCCTTTGCGGAAGCGATCAAGGCGATCGCCAAGAAGATCGCCCTGGAAGGGAACATTCAGGGGAACAAGCCCGAAGAAAAAGTGACCCGCATGCAGGCCGAAATCGCCCAGGCTCCCGCAGAGATGAAGCCGGTCATGGAGGCGATTCTGGCCAACTGGTACTGGCACTACTTCCAACAGAACCGCTGGCGATTCATGCAGCGGTCGCCCACAGCGGCACCGCCGAGCGAGAACTTCACGACATGGGATCTCTCACGGATTCTGGCGGAGATCGACAAGCAGTTTCAGAAAGCGCTGGCCACTGCGGACGCCCTCAAGAAGATTCCAATTGCCGAGTACAACGACCTGCTGCAGAAGGGGAATTCGCCCGATGCCTATCGCCCCACGCTGTACGACTTCCTGACTCAAAACGCTTTGGAGTTCTACACCGCCAGCGAGCAGGCAGGGGCGCGGGCGGAAGACGCGTTCGACCTGCAAGCGACGAGCCCGATCTTGGCCGAAGCTGCGGAGTTCTTAAGCTGGAAGCCCGACGCGACCGATGAGACCTCGCCGACGCTCAAGGCGATTCGGCTCTATCAGGATCTCATTCGTTTCCATCAGAAGGACGACGACCGCACGGCGCTGCTCGATGCCGACCTCTCGCGGCTGGAGTTCGGCAACAACAAGGCGTTCGGGGAAGAGAAGACGGCACGGTACAAGGCCGCCTTAAAGCTCTTCAGCGACAAATATGCCGATCATGAAATCTCATCGACGGCGCTGTTCGATTGGGCGAGTGCCGTGCATGGCGAAGGGGATTGGGTCGAGGCCCGCCAGCTCGCGCAGCAGGGCCTGGCGAGGTTCCCCGACAGCGTGGGTGGCCGCCGGTGTTACAACCTGATCCAGCAGATCGAAGCCCGTTCGTCGCAGGTCAACACCGAGCGCGTCTGGAACCAGCCGCTGCCGACGATCGACGTGCGGTATCGCAACGTGAAGAAGATCTACCTGCGGGCGGTGACGTTCGACTTTGAGGAGTTCGTCAAGTCGAATCGCTGGCAGGCGGAGCAACTGGATCAGAATCAGCGAGTGGCTCTGCTGGCTCTGGCTCCGGTCAAGGCGTGGTCGGTCGATCTGCCAGCGACGGGGGACTTTCAGGAACGCGTCGAATCGCTCCCCGCACCGGCGGACCTCAAACCCGGTTCGTACTACTTGATCGCGAGCCACAACGAACAGTTCAACGAAGGTGACAACATGGTCGCCTTCACCGAGTTCTGGGTCAGCGATCTGGCACTGGTCATCCGGACTCGCTATGGCGAGGGCGTGGTCGAAGGCTTCGTCCTGAACGCCATCACCGGAGAGCCGCTGTCCGAGGCCACCGTGCGGGCCTGGCAGCGCAACAACAACGGCCAGTTGATTCCGATCGCTCCGACCAAGACCGACAAGAACGGCTTGTTTCGTTTCGAAGTGGCCCAAAGCAACGGGATGGTGTTCCACGCCGCCCACGATGGTCAGTCGCTGTCATCGATCAACCATTACTACAGCTATCTCAACAACAACAAGCCACAGCCGTTCGAGCGGACGATGTTCTTCACCGACCGGGCGATCTACCGACCCGGACAGACGATCCATTATAAGGGGATCTGCTTGGCCGTCGATCAGCAGGGGGACAACTACAAGACAATCCCCGGTCGCAATCTGACCGTGATCTTCCAGGACGCAAACGGCAAGGAGATCGAACGCCTCCCACACAAGACCAACGACTATGGCAGCTTCAGTGGCAGCGTCACCGCCCCTCGTGACCGGCTGATGGGCCGCATGTTGATCCGCGTCGATGGCGCCCCAGGGGGCGCCACTCAGGTCTCCGTCGAGGAGTACAAGCGACCCAAGTTCCAAGTCGCGGTCGAGGCCCCCAAGGAAGCCGCGCGACTCAATGATGAGGTCAAGCTGCAAGGCAAGGCCACGGCCTACACCGGTGCCGCGATCGACGGCGCCAAGGTCCGCTGGCGGGTCGTGCGGCAGGTCCGCTATCCGATGTGGTGGTACTGGCGCTGTTGGTGGATGCCGCAGGTGCCGGGGGGCAATCAAGAGATCGCCCACGGCACGGCCATGACAGCCGCCAACGGCACGTTCGATGTGCAGTTCACCGCTCGACCCGATCTGTCGGTGGCGGAAGAGAGTGAGCCGACCTTCAATTACACCGTCTACGCCGATGTGATCGACACAACGGGGGAGACGCGCTCCGCTCAGCGGAGCATCAACGTCGGCTACACCGCACTGGCGGCGACACTGACCGTCGAAGACTGGCAGACCGACGACAAGCCTGTGGAGGTGACCATCCGCACGGCGACTCTCGATGGCGAGGGGCAGCCAGCGCAAGGCATCTTGAAGATCTACAAGCTGAAGCAACCGGAGAAGATCGAACGGGCACCGCTGGCAGCGCGGTACTACAAGTTTTCTCGCGGCGGCAAAGTGAATCTGGCCGATGCCCCGCAGCCCGACCCGTCGAACCCGAACTCGTGGGCACTCGGCGATGTGGCTCTGGAGCAGCCGGTGAAGACCGAAGGCGGAAATGCCAAAGTCCCCGCCAAGCTGCCCGCGGGCATGTACCGCATCAAGTTCGAGACCAAGGACCGCTTCGGCAAGGCGGTCACGGCCGAGCTTCCGTTGCAGGTTCTTGACCCGGACTCGAAGAAGCTCGACTTGAAGATCCCTCATCTGGTGGCTTCGCCGAAGTCAACGCTGGAGCCGGGCGAGGAGTTTCTGGCTCTGTGGGGCAGCGGCTACGATGCTGCACGGGCCTACGTGGAGGTCGAGCATCGAGGCAAGCTGCTGCAAAGCTACTGGACCGAAGCGGGGACAACGCAAGTCACTGTGAAACAGGCGGTCGCGGAAACGATGCGCGGCGGCTTCACATTCCGCACGACGATGGTTCGCGAGAACCGAGCCTACCTACACTCGCAGCACATTGATGTGCCGTGGACCAACAAGAACTTGACCCTCAAATGGGAACACTTTGTCTCGAAGCTGGAGCCTGCCCAGAAGGAGACCTGGACAGCTGTCATCAGCGGCCCGGATGCGAAGAAAGCCGTGGCCGAAATGGTCGCCGCGATGTACGACGCCTCGCTCGATGCGTACCAGCCGCACAATTGGGCCAGTGGCTTCGGCGTGTTTCATTACGACCAATCGAACCTCGGGTCGCAGTTTGAAAATCAGTTGAAGAACCTGCAGTACCTGTACCACAACTGGCGGGTCGATCAGAAAGATGGCTCGCTGACGTACCGGAGCTTTCCGCTCGACATCATTGGCAACTTGTACGAGTACGAGTACCGGTTCGGCAGCAATCGGAAAGGCATGCTCGCCGCTGGCGCTGCCCCCGCAAATGCCGCGAGGGGCCTGCAAGAGCGAGCAAAATCGGACGGCAAGGACATGGATGCTGTCGAAAAGCAGTCGCTCCGCCGAGAGGCGGCTGACAAGCCCGGCGAGGCGGACCGAGCCGCACTGGGGGTCGACCAAGCACCAGCCCCCGGACCCGACCTGACCAAAGTCTCGGCCCGCAAGAATCTCAACGAAACCGCGTTCTTCTTCCCGCATCTGATCGCGGGTGAAGATGGCACCGTCAAGCTCGAATTCACGATGCCCGAAGCGCTGACCGAGTGGAAGTTCCTCGGCTTCGCGCATGACAATCAGCTGCGCGGGGGGCTGCTCACGGACAAGGTCGTCACCGCCAAGGACCTGATGATCCAGCCCAATCCGCCGCGTTTTCTCCGCGAGGGGGACGTGGTGGAATTCACCGTCAAGGTCAGCAACCAGTCGCCGACGCGGCAGATCGGCAAGGTGCGGCTGGCGTTCGCCGACGCTCGCACCACGAAGTCCGTGGACGACCTGCTGGGGAACGTCGCGGGCGACCTGGCCTTCGACATTCCAGCGGGCGAATCGAAGTCGCTCTCGTGGAAGGTGAGCGTGCCGGATGAACTCGGCTTCCTCACCTATAAAGCAGTCGGCTCGACCGGCAAACTCTCGGACGGCGAGGAGGGATTTCTGCCGGTCCTCTCCCGCCGCATCCTCGTGACCGAGTCGCTCCCGCTCCCGATTCGTGGCAAGCAGACGAAAAAGTTCGACTTCAAGAAGCTCCGCGAATCGGGCAAGTCCGACTCGCTCAAGCACCAATCGCTGACCGTGCAGATGGTCTCGAACCCGTCGTGGTACGCGGTGATGGCGCTGCCGTATCTGATGGAGTCTCCGCACGAATGCACCGAGCAAACCTTCAACCGGCTCTACGCCAACTCGCTGGCCCGGCACATCGCGGGGAGCGATCCGAAGATCCATCGCGTCTTCGAGCAGTGGCGCGCCACCCCCGCCCTCGACAGTCCGCTAGAGAAGAATCAGGAACTCAAGTCGGTGATGCTGGAGGAGACGCCTTGGCTGCGGCAGGCCCAGGCCGAAAGCCAGGCCCGCCGCAACGTCGGCATCCTGTTCGACGACAACCGCCTGAACGATGAGACCGCTCGGCTGTTCCAGAAGCTGGCCGAACAGCAACTGGCCGACGGCTCGTGGCCGTGGTTCCCCGGCGGACCCTCCAACGAGTACATCACGCTCTACATCACCACCGGCTTCGGTCGCCTGCGGCATCTGGGCGTGAAGATCGACACCGCCCCCGCTGTGAAGTCGCTCGCGCGGCTGGATGGCTGGGTCACGGAGATGTACAACAACATCCCCGCCGATCAGCGCGACAAGAACCACCTCTCGACGACCATCGCGTTCTACCTCTACGGTCGCAGCTTCTTCCTGGCGGACCAGGCGGTCGCCGATCCGCACAAGGAGGCGGTCAACTACTGGCTGGCTCAAGCCAAGAAATATTGGCTCGACCTGGCCCATCGCCAGTCGCAGGGTCATCTGGCTGTGGCGCTGAAACGCTTCGGCGATCTGCCGTCCGCCCAGGGGATCATGGCCTCGATCAAGGAACGTTCGGTCAGCGACGAGGAACTCGGCATGTTCTGGCGCGACCTGGAACTGTCGTGGTGGTGGTATCGCGCCCCGATCGAAACGCAAGCCATGATGATTGAAGCCTTTGATGAAGTCATGAACGACCAGAAGTCCGTCGAGGACTGCAAGGTCTGGTTGCTCAAGCAAAAGCAGACGCAGGACTGGAAGACCACCAAGGCCACGGCCGATGCCATCTACGCTCTGTTACTGCGCGGCAGCGACCTGCTGGCCTCGGACGAACTCGTTGAGGTCACCATGGCGGGTGAGGTCATCAAGCCGGAAAACGTCGAGGCCGGCACCGGCTTCTACGAGCAGCGTTTCGGTCGCGGCGAGATCGATCCGAAGCAGGGCGAGATCACCGTCAAGAAGGTCGACGAGGGCGTGGCCTGGGGCAGTGTCCACTGGCAGTACCTGGAAGACATGAGCAAGATCACGCCCTACGAGGGGACACCGCTCAAGCTGACTAAATCGCTGTACACCAAGACCAACACGAAGAAGGGGCCGGTCCTCGTGCCAGTCGCTGGCCCGGTGGAGGTCGGCGACGAACTGGTCGTGCGGATCGTGCTGAAGACCGACCGCGACATGGAGTACGTGCATCTCAAGGACTATCGCGGCAGCGGCACCGAACCGGTGAACGTCCTGTCGCAGTACAAGTTCCAGGACGGCCTGGCCTACTACGAGTCGACCCGCGACACCGCCAGCCACTTCTTCATCGACTACCTCCCGAAGGGGACATACGTCTTCGAGTACTCGACCCGCGTCCAACTCCGAGGCACGTACCAGACCGGCATCGCAAGCATCCAGTGCATGTACGCCCCGGAATTCAACAGCCACTCAGAGAGCCTGAAGCTGGAGGTCAAATAGCCCGCGAGCCGGACGACCTCTGGCTCCCCTCTCCTCCGGGGAGAGGGGCTGGGGCTGAGGGTTCTTCGGCGAGCAGACTCCCGCCGAATGGCGAAAGACAGAGCCACACGCTCACCCACACGTCCCACTCTGCTCAGCACAAGGCGAAGGTGAAACAAGAATCGGAAACATCCAACCCTCCGACAGAGTTGTGGAGCTATACTTTACGCGGCCCACAGTGAGCCGTAGCTGCCCCTCGCCAGAGGGCAGGCGCGCCAGCCAATTCGCCCACGTTCTGGCGAAACGTGGCTACGTCAGAATGTCTCATTGCCTCCCGAGTGAGGTATAGGGAGCCGCGCCGCGACTCAGCTAATTCCGAGTGGGCGATGAGGGACTCGAACCCACGACATCCACTGTGTAAGAGTGGCGCTCTAACCAACTGAGCTAATCGCCCCGACGGAAGCATCTTCGTGGTTTTGGGGCTGGGTGTCAAAGAGTCACGGTGCGAACACTGCGGCCACGTCACGCGGCCACGTGGCAAATGATCTCCCCTCTTTCGCCAGGGACACAGATCATTTAACATGGCTGCGTCCGTGGTGGGAGTGCGGGGAGCGAAGCTCCTCGATCATTGTTCATAATCCTGAGACGAGGGCGAAGAGCATGTTGACATTCACCGGCGATGGCCAAGCAACCACGTGTGACGGGCGGACCCGGCGGGATTTTCTCCAGGTCGGGGCGCTGGGGGCGATTGGCCTGACGTTGCCGCAATACCTCGCCGCCAAAGAGCAGTCCGGCCAGTCGCCCAACGACGACCGGGCCTGCATCATGATCTTCAACCTCGGGGCACCGAGTCAGCTCGACACATTCGACATGAAGCCCAACGCGCCGTCCGAAGTGCGCGGGCCGTTCAATGCCATCAACACCTCGGCACCTGGGATTCAGCTCTCCGAGATCCTCCCGCTGCATGCCAAGATCGCCGACAAGATCGGCTTCGTACGGTCGGTCCATCACACCGGGGCGGCTGTGCATGATGCCGGGTGGCAGATGATGCAGACCGGTCGGCAATTCTCGGGTGGGGTGAATACGCCGCATGCGGGAGCGGTGCTGTCGTATCTGAAGGGGCGAAAGACGGACCTGCCTCCGTTTGTGGTGCTGCCGGAGACGATGGGTCGGGGGGGCGGGAACCTGCCGAATGGTCAGGCGGGGGGCTTCCTGGGTAAGGCGATGGACCCGTTCTCCCTGATGGCCGATCCGTCGGTGCCGAACTTCAAGGTGCCCGACCTGCTGCCGCCCGCCGACATTGGCACCGTCCGGCTCAACCGTCGCCGCACGATGCGTGACATTGTCGATGCACGGGTCAGCGAGTTCGAGGCCAGCGAGAGTGCCGCGCTCCTCGATGGCAACTTCCAGGCGGCGTTCCGCCTGATGACCTCGGACCAAGCTCGTGGGGCGTTCGACCTCGCGAAAGAGAAGCCCGAGGTCCGTGAGCGGTACGGCATGAACCGGTTCGGCCAGTGCTGCCTGCTCGCCCGCCGGCTGATCGAGGCTGGGGTGCGGTTCGTGACGATCAATACGTTCCTGACCGTGTTCGACGAGATCACGTGGGACATCCACGGGTCGAAGCCGTTCACCTCGATCGAGGGGATGCGGGACATCGTGGCCCCGATGTATGACAAGGCGTACTCGGCTCTCATTGAGGATCTCTCCGAGCGTGGGATGCTCGACAAGACAATGGTCTGCAACTTCGCCGAGTTCGGTCGCACCCCCCGCGTGAACCCCGCCGGTGGCCGCGACCACTGGCCGCAATGCTACACCGTCTACTTCGCGGGCGGCGGCGTCAAGGGCGGCCAAGCGGTCGGAGCCAGCGACCCCATCGGCGGCGTCCCGGCGGATCGACCCGTCGGTCCCGGCGAAGTCGTGGCGACCGTCTTCCACAGCCTGGGTCTGGACCTCGATACGATTCTCCCCGGCCCGGCGGGTCGACCGTTCCCGATCGTGGACTTCGGGAAGCGGGAGATTCACGAGTTGTTTTAAGGGAAGCTGTCAGTTTTCAGTCGTCAGTTTTCAGTGGTCAGTTGAGCGGCGATCCGAAGCGAAGCGGTGTTCGTTGCGGCACTGTGAACAGGAGAGTCTCTCATGTGGAACATCATCCTCGGGTTGGTCTTTCTGATCGGTGGTCTATCGGGTCAGTTGGTGATTCGCGGGACGCAAAGTTCCTCTGCTGCGGCTGTGGTGGGTGCTGGCCTGATCGTTTGGGGCATCGTGCAGATGGTTCGGGCCCGCTCCAATCAGTAGGACAGATTGAAGGTCTCCACGGTTCAGAACAAGGAGTCGCAGCCCCATGTCGGTCTTCACTGCTGTCATCGAACATTGCCCCGAGACCGCGCTCTATGTCGGGTATATTCCTGGATTTCCGGGGGCTCATTCGCAAGGAGAGACCCTTGATGAACTTCAAGAGAATCTATCTCCGCGAGGTCGTGGCCATGCTGCTGGAGGACGGTCCTCCCCCCTTGGAGTTTGAATTCGTCGGCACGCAGGCGGTCGAGGTCGCGTGAGCCATAAGCTGCCTCAACGGGCACGTTCAGTGACCTGCATCAACATGCCGCCCTCCCCGATCTACCTCGACCACAACGCGACGACGCCTCCCGACCCGGCGGTGATCGTGGCGATGGAGGTTGCTTGGACGGAGGCGTTTGGCAATCCCGGGAGCCGCCACTCAGCGGGGCGGCGGGCGCGGCGGGCTCTGGAAGAGGCTCGCGAGTTGGTGGCCTCGATCCTGGGAGCCAAGCCTTCCGAGGTCGTGTTCACCAGCGGCGGCACTGAGGCGAACAACACCGCGATCTTGGGGCTGACACAGGGGCGTTCCGGGGCCATCGCCCTCCCGCAAGGGGAGCATCCCTCGGTCGAGATGGCGGTTCGGCGATTGGAGTCCGGTGGTTGGTCGCGGGTGATGCTGCCGCTCGATGAACGCGGAGTGGTGCGGCCTGAATCGTGGGCCGTGATCGACTGGTCCGAGTTGCGATTGGTCACGCTGCTCCTGGCCCACAACGAAACGGGTGTCATCCAGCCGGTGGGCGAACTGGCGCGGCTGTGTACCCAGCATCAAGTGCCGCTGCACTTGGATGCGGTCCAAGCGGTCGGCAAGATCGATGTCGACTTTCACGCGTTGGGAGCGACGACGCTCTCGCTCGCGGCGCACAAGTTCCACGGCCCGCGCGGGATCGGGGCGCTGCTGATTCGGGAAGGGACTCATCTCGGGCCACTGCTCTTCGGAGGGCATCAGGAGCGCGAGCACCGAGCGGGGACGGAGCCGGTGGCCCTGGCTGTGGGACTCGCCAAGGCCCTCGAACTCTGGCACGCGGACCGTCAGCGGATTCGCGAGCATCTCACGAGTCTGCGCGACCGGTTCTCAACTCAGCTGATCGAGGCTTGTTCCCCGGTTGTCATTCACGGAGCCGGTGCGGAGCGGCTGCCGAACACGCTCAATGTGGCGTTCCCCGGTTGTGATGGGGAGGCGTTGTTGGTCGCCTTCGATCTGGCCGGGGTGTGCTGCTCGATGGGGAGCGCGTGTGCCAGCGGGTCCAGCGAACCGGCCCCGATTCTGCTGGCGATGGGTTGCTCGCGAGAGACGGCACTCTCCTCATTGCGGTTCAGCGTGGGGCGAGAAAATACCGTCGAAGAGATCGACGAGGCGGCGAGACGAATCGTCTCGGTAGTCCACAGGATGCGCCGTCGACGAGCGACCACTGTCCAGCAACCCGAAGCGTAAGCGAAGGCTACGTCTCTCGTAGGACTACAGGAGCTCGACTCGCAGCCGCAGCCACGGCCTGCGGCGTGGCTGAGTCGTCGGACGCCTCGCTCACGCATCGGGTTACTGGATTGATTAGCCCTTCACGCGGTAGCCGATGGTTTGCAGGGTCTGACGCACGCGGTCGAGCTGCTCGCCCTGGATCTCGATCTCGTTGTCCTTGAGTGTGCCGCCGGCACCGCATTGGGTCTTGAGTTTGGCCAGCAGGCCCGGCAGGTCGTTCCACTCAGACAGCAGCCCGCGCACCAGCGTGACTCGCTTCCCGTTCTTGCGCTTCTCGATCTGGATCGAGGCGGTCTGTTTCTCGGGAGCCACGCGCACCGGCTCCGGCGGCGGGCACTGGCATTCGGACTCCAGCTTTCCGCAGCGTTCGCACTCGGGCGGGCGGTCGAACGGAGTGCCTTCGAAAAGTCGCACGGGGGGGCCTTTCTGAATTGGCGGATAGCAGATGGCCAGAGGCTTGTGGCTCCGCATCCCACTGGGGTGAATTGGCCTTCTAGCGGTACTCGACATCTCGTAGATGAAATGCCTCTGGCCATCAGCCACAAGCCACAAGCCAATCTAATCCACTGACGCCAGTGGCATGTGGAATGTCTCGGCCACCGCCGGGTGCGTCACCCGTCCCTGGTACAGGTTGACCGCCTCGCGCAGCCCCGGAATCTGGCGAATCGCCGACGCGAGATCCTGACTCGCCAGGGTCATCACGTACGGCAGCGTCACGTTGCACAAGGCATACGTGCTGGTCCGCCCCACCGCTCCGGGCATGTTGGTCACGCAGTAATGCACGATCCCACCGACGACGTACGTCGGCTCCGAGTGCGTGGTCGGTCGGCTGGTCTCACAGCACCCGCCCTGGTCGATGCAGACATCAATGATGACCGCCCCCGGCTTCATGAGCTTCAGGTCTTCGAATGTCACCAGGTTCGGTGCCTTGGCCCCTGGAATCAGCACTGATCCGATCACCAGATCGGCCAATCGCAACTGTTCCCGAATGTTGTGGCGGTCGCTGAACACCGTGTTGACGTTGGGAGGCATGATGTCCTCCAGATACCTCAGCCGGTCAACGCTGATGTCCATCAGGCAGACGTTGGCTTGGAATCCGGCTGCGATGCGAGCGGCGTTCTTGCCGACGACCCCGCCGCCGAGGATGAGGATGTTTGCCGGGGCCACACCGGGGACGCCGCCGAGCAGGATGCCGCGTCCCTCTTGCGGTCGTTCGAGGAACTTGGCCCCCTCTTGAATGCTCATGCGGCCTGCGACCTCGCTCATCGGCGTCAGCAGCGGGAGGTCGCCCTTCGATCCCTTCAATGTCTCGTAAGCAATCGCGGTGACGCCCGTGTCACACAACGCCCGCGTCAGCTCTTCATCGGCAGCCAGGTGCAGATACGTGAACAGCATCTGCCCCGGACGGAAGAGGGCGATCTCGGCAGGCTGCGGCTCTTTGACCTTCACGATCAGGGAGGCTTCGTGGAAGACCGCCGCTGCATCGGAAACGATCTCGGCCCCGTTGGCAGCGTACTGCTCATCGGGGATGCCGCTGCCGAGTCCGGCCCCGCGCTCGATGAGGACGCGATGGCCGCGGCGGGTGAGTTCCTCGACCCCCACGGGGAGCATGGCCACCCGGTACTCATCCGATTTCACTTCGCGCGGGACGCCGACAATCATGGGAATCTCCTGGACCTGACGAGTTGGTTGGCTGATGTGAAGGGGGCCAATCGGATGACACAAGATGGCGGACTGCTGTCTGATTACCCGATGCGCGGGGACGGTTCAAGAGCAATGGAGCGTACAGATGCGGGCGGGTGCCATGTGGTTCGACGCTCCGCATCGAACGTCACGACGCGGAGCGTCGTGCGACAATGGGTGTGTGCATCCGAAAAGTAGGCAGCCGGTTTCCTCTGCTCCCTCTCCCCCGCAATGACGTTTTTCTCTAGCGTTCAAGCCGATCGCGGGGGAGAGGGGGCAGAATCTCATCGCTGCCTACTTTTCGGATGCACACACCGACAATGGCAACTTCTGGGATGCCGATGTACTTTCGCTCCTCGGCGGGCCTATAATGAAGCGTCGATGCCTCGCGCGGGTCGTATGGCACCCACCTGACTCGCCCCCCCTGCGGCTTCTGGCCGCTCCTTCCGGATTCACCCCGTGACATTCCGTCGTATTCTTGCTGTCGGAACTCTGGTTCTGCTCAGTTGTTGCAGTCTCTGGTTGGCGGGATGCAAACCCGATGAAGGGATTCATCAGGTCCATGTTCCGGTGGAATACTCAGAACGGCGAGGTCCGAAGCCGACGCTTCCGGCGGCGGGAGGTCTCCAATATCAGACGCCAGCAGGCTGGACCGTCGTGGCGAACGGCCCGATGCGACTGGCGTCGCTCGAAATCATTGATGGCCAGCAGAAGTGCGAAGTCTCTATCACCAAGCTTGGTCCCGGCCAATCGGTTCTGGATAACGTCAATCGCTGGCGAAAACAGATCGGACTCGCAGAGACCACGGAGGGAGAACTGCAACTCAAACCGATCCACTGCGGGGGGCACGCTGGCCAGTTGGTGCAACTGGTCGGCGAGACCGCAGTGATGTTAGGAGTCATCGTCCCGCTTCCGGATGCCACCTGGTTCGTGAAGTTGCAGGGGCCGAACGCCTTGGCCCTGCGTGAACTGGAAAAGTTTGAGGCGTTCACGAAGTCGATCGAACTGCCGTAACGTGGGATAGGCTTCCAGCCTGTCATCGCGGCCACGAAGCAGCAGCAGCAGAAAAAGAAGAAGAAGACAGGCTGGAAGCCTATCCCACTCCACCTCCTCCCGGGAGTCCCGGTATGTCGACCTCAGAAATCCCCACCCCGTCCCGCCCCGCTTACGACGCACCATCGGGACTGTGGCCCGCCATCAAGTACGTCCTCCAGCCGCTGGCCTCACTGAAGCTGACGGTTGTGCTGCTGGCGATGTCAGCGTTCATCGTACTGGCCGGGACACTGGCCCAGGTGAACGCGGATGTGTGGGAGGCGGTGCGTGAGTATTTCCGCATCGACATGCACGCATTGTGGAACTCACGGTCCCCGTTGGACCTCAAGCACAATCTGCTTGTCTGGATCAAGTTCGACATCTTCCAGCCGCCTGCGTTCTTCCCGGAAGCCGTACCGATTCCCCGGAAGTGGGGCTTCTGGTTCCCGCGCGGCTGGACCATCGGGGCGGTGATGCTGGTCAATCTGTTCGCGGCCCATCTCGTGCGGTTCAAGATTCAATCGAAGGGCGTTCCGCTCTACGCCGGTCTGGGAGTCATCGCGCTGGGGAGCATGCTCACCTGGGCCGTCATCACCACGGCATCCACAGCCGATGCCATTCAGACCAATCCGCTCGTCGGCTACGACCGCGTCTGGCAGTTGATGGGGCTGGCGATTCTGGCCATCTCGGGGTGTCTGGTGTTCGTGGGGCTGAGCGACGGGACCAAGCCGGTGGAGCGGATGCTGTACCTGGCCTCGGCGGTGCTGGCGGGTCTCGTGAGTGCGGGCGTGCTGTTGGTGCCGCCTCTGGAAGACCCCAGCATGCGAATTCTGTATCAACTGCTGAAGGGCACGGTCTGCGGGTTGGTGCTGTTGTCCGGGTGCTGGCTGGTATTCCGCAAGCGGGCGGGGATCGTGCTGCTGCACGCCGGGGTGGGGATGCTGATGGGGTATGAGATCCTGGTCGGGCTGAATGCGGGCACGATGGAAGCCAGCATTTCGATTCTGGAAGGGGACGCGACACATTACACCTCAGACGGTCGCGGTCAGGAACTCGCGATTATCGATCTTTCCGACCCGAAGGAAGATGTCGAGACAATCGTTCCCGGTCGATTGCTCGTGAAGGGGGCGCATTTGGATGATCCCCTCCTGCCCTTTGATGTGGATGTTTTGGATTTCTATCACCACTCCGATTTGTACAGCAAACCGGGAAAGTTTCGCTTCTATCGCAAGGATGCCACGGAGCCCACGGCCGCTTTTCAAGTGACCGACGGCCTCGGGAAGTCCTTCGTGGCGGAGCCACTGAAGCGAAGCGTGGGAACCGATACGGATTCCAAGTTTGATACTCCGTCCGCCTATGTGAAGTTGACGAATCGCAAGACCGGAAAGAGTCTGGGTGTCCATATGGTCACGACGGTGTTATCGCAGACCGGTTTGCCAGAGAGCATGAAGAAGGCGGATCGGATTGAGGTCGACGGAAAGACCTACGAAATCGAGCTCAGGTTTCGCCGCTCCTATACCCCGTTTCACTTGTTTCTGAAGGATGTGCAGCAAAACAACTACGTCGGCACAACTCGACCGAAGGATTATCGTTCAATCATCACGCTGACGGACTCGTCGCGGAAAACGCCGGTGAAGATTGAGGATTACCACATCTGGATGAACAATCCATTGCGTTATGGGGGTTTTACATTCTACCAGAGCGGTGTCTTGCCCGCCGATCAGCAGGGGCGTCAGACAACGGTTCTGCAGGTCGTCGAGAACGAGGGTTGGACGATCCCGTATATCGCCTGCATGATTACTGCGGTCGCCATGCTGTTTCAGTTCTTTCAGGTGCTGGTCCGGTTCCTGGGGCGTGCCGCTCTCGACTCGTTCGCGAATCGACAACGCGCGCTGGATGGGGAAGCCAGCTCCACGGGTTCTGATCGCTTCCAGCGCTGGATCGCCGCAGGCGTCGCGGCCCTGCTGTTTGCGTCCGTGTTGCTGAGCGCGGTTCGAACCAAGACGCCCGACTCAAAGTTCGACCTCGACGCCTTCGGACAAATCCCCATCTTCTACGAAGGCCGCGCCCAGCCGATCGACAGCCTCGCCCGCAACACGATGTTGTTCCTCAATGATTACGAGAATTACGATGAGAACAAAAAGACTCAGCCCGCCATCCGCTGGCTGCTCGATGTGATTACCGATGCCCAGGAGGCCGACAAGCACCCGGTGTTCCAGATCGAGAACCTGGAGTTGCAGAAGGAACTCGGCCTCGAAAAGCGGAAGCGATTCCGGTACTCATTCAGCGAGTTTCAGGCCAAGCTGGAAGGCCTGAACGGCGAGATTGAGAAGCTCCAGGAACTCAAGACTGTCGATCTGAATCTGTATCAACGCAAGCTGCTGTCGCTGGCCCGGCGCGTCCATTCGGTCCGCAAGTTGCAATTCACGTTCATCGATCCGACGATGATCCAGCCGCTGCCCCCCTTGCCGCATCCGGACGTGATCAAGACCGACCCGGCACTGGCGCGAGAGCAGGTCGGCGCAGTGCGGTCCTACCTGGGCAACCTCGGAAAGATGGTCACCGACCAGCAAATCGCCATCGTCGTCCCGATGCAGCTTGGAGCCGAGAAGGAACGCTTGTCTCAAGCAATGGGAGCGGGATGGTGTACCTTCCCCGAGGCCAGTGCCTTCACAGCCCTCGAAGCCCAATTCGGCATGGAACCAGCCCCGGCCATGAAGCACTGGCAGGGCCTGCTGGCCGCTTACCATGCGAATAAACCGGACGAGTTCAACACGCATGTGACGGACTACCTGAAGTTGCTCAAGGCTGCCTCGAAAGAGGAACTGACCGTGAAGTCGACCGGGGCAGAACTGCACATCCAGACGACGACCTTCGAACACTTCTTCAACCGAGTGGGACCGCTCAACCTCGCCTCTTATATGTATGTGGGGGCATTCGTGTTCGTGGCGTTGGGCTGGGTGCTGTCGGGGTTCGGCGGGATGCGGACTCTGCATACTGCGGCGTTCGTGTTTGCCTTGCTGACGTTCGGCCTGCATGCAACGGCCATTGCAGGTCGCATCTACATCTCCGGTCGCCCGCCAGTCACGAACCTCTTCTCCGCAGCTGTGTTCATCGGCTGTGCGGCGGCGCTCTTCTCGCTGGTGATGGAGTTGTTCTTCAAGAAGGGGCTGGGGACGACGTTGGCCTGTGCGGCGGGGTTCTTGAGTTTGCGCGTGGCCCAGGGTTTGAGTACGGATGGGGACACATTCGCCGTGTTGCAGGCCGTCCTCGACACGCAGTTCTGGCTGGCGACGCACGTGGTCACGATCACGCTGGGGTATGCCACGACTTATGTCTGCGGGTTCATCGGGGTGATCTACATCCTGGGCGGGCTGTTGACTCCGGCCTTCTCAGACAAGGACCGGCAGCGGCTGATCTCGATGATGTACGGCACGCTGTGCTTCGCGATCTTCTTCAGCTTCGTGGGCACGGTGCTGGGTGGTTTGTGGGCGGATGATTCGTGGGGCCGGTTCTGGGGCTGGGATCCGAAGGAGAACGGGGCTCTCATCATTGTGATCTGGAACGCACTGGTGCTGCATGCTCGCTGGGGAGGGATGATCCGCGAACGGGGCTTGGCCGCGCTGTGCGTGCTGGGCAACATCGTGGTCAGTTGGTCGTTCTTCGGCGTGAACGAACTGGGTGTCGGGCTGCATGCCTATGGTCTGACAGAAGGCCGCATGAAGATGCTGGCCCTGTTCGCCGTGTCGCAGTTGGTGATCGCGACCCTGGCTCTGATCCCCCAGTCGGCGTGGTGGAGCGTCCGGGCCCATGCGAACGAGCCGTCCCACGAAGCGTTGGATCTCAGCCCGATGGTGTAGTGCTCTGTCCGACTTCACAATTCGAGGCAGCATGGCATGCCGGGAGAGCGAGGCCACCCACACACGAGACACACACGCTCGACGCCGGACAGCCCGCGCCGTTGACGTGGGGGCTACGCACTAACATCGATGATCGTCCCGTTCCTGCCTCTCGAATCGGCGGATGCGAGGTATAGGTTCTGCCGGTTTCCCTCAGATCGATCCCACCTCTGCGGAACACTCCCATGTTGCGTTTCGCGATGTCGCTGCTGATGACTGTCGTCCTCTGCGGAAGAGTCTCGGGAGCGGACCCGCTGCCTGACCCCGGACTCCCGCTGAGCTATGCCAACGAGGTCCGCCCGCTGTTACTGAAATACTGCGGAGAATGTCATCAGGGGGACAAGGCCGAAGCGGGGCTGCCCTTCGAGCAGTTGGTCGAAGCCCAAGCGGGCACGCGCGACCGGGCGAAGTGGAAGAAGGTCCACGTCCAACTCTCGAATAAACTCATGCCGCCGCTGGATGAGAACCAGCCGACGGATGAGGAGCGGCAGAAGCTGATCGACTGGGTGAGTTCACACGCCCTCACGGTGCGGTGCGGCGACACAATCTATCCCGGTCGGGTCACGATCCGGCGACTGAACCGGGCGGAGTACAACAACACGATCCGCGATCTGTTCGGTGTCGACTTCCAACCCGCATCGACGTTTCCCGCCGACGACACGGGGTACGGGTTCGACAACATTGGAGATGTGCTGACGCTGCCGCCGGTGTTGCTGGAGCGGTATCTCGAAGCCGCCGAACAGATCAGTCGCCGCACTATCATGGCCCCGGATGAGGACTTCATCACCGATACCACGCAAGAGGGCGGAACCCTCAGCTCGACGGGCGAAATCAGTCGCGAGTTCAACTTCTCCGACGAGGGGTATTATTTACTCCGAGTTCGCGCTTATGCCGATCAGGCGGGGCCCGACCTCGCAAAGATGTCGCTCAAACTCGATCGGCAAGAAATCGAACAGTACAAGGTCAAAGCCCGAAACGAGGGCGAGACCGAGCTGATCGAAAAGCGGCTCAAGGTGTCCGCCGGGAAGCACAAACTGACGGCAGGATTCCTCAACGACTACTTTGAACAAGCGGACGGCAAGACCGAGGACCGCAATCTGCACATCGTCTCGCTGAGTGTGGCGGGACCCATTGACGTGTTGTCCAGCAACCTCCCCGAGCCGCATCGCCGACTGATGATTCAGTCGCCGAAGTCGAATGCCGAATACCCGGCAGTGGCGCGGGCCATCCTGTCCCGCATCGTGCCGAAGGTCTGGCGACGCCCGATCACCAATGCCGAGATCGACCGACTGGTGGCACTCGTCGAGCAGGTGACTGCTGATGGCAGCAGCTTCGAACGCGGCATTCAGACGGCCCTGCAAGCGGTACTCGTCTCCCCTCGGTTTCTGTTTCGCCTGGAGCAGGAACCGACCGACCCCGCCCCCAACGCGGTCCGCACGCTAGACGATTTCGAACTTGCCAGCCGGTTGTCGTACTTTCTGTGGAGCAGCACGCCGGATGACGAATTGCTCGAAGCAGCGCGGCAGGGGAAGCTCACTCGCGGCACCGAGGAACTCGACCGCCAGACGCGGCGGCTGCTGGCCGATCCGCGCTCGCGGACGCTCGTGGAGAACTTCGCGGGGCAGTGGCTGCAACTGCGAAACCTGGCCAACGTGAGTCCGAACCCTCGGCGGTTCCCGAAGTTCACGAAGGAACTCCGGGCCGACATGCGGCGCGAGACGGAGTTACTGTTCGAGACGATCTTGAAGGAGGACCGCCCGCTGATCGAGTTCCTGTCGGCGGACTACACATTCGTGAACCAACGGCTGGCGGAGCATTACAAGATGGAGGGGATCACCGGCAACGAGTTCCGCCGCGTGGTGGTCAACGCCGAACAGCGCGGGGGCTTGCTCGGCCAGGCGAGCATTCTGACTGTGACCTCGAACCCGACGCGGACCTCGCCGGTCAAACGCGGGAAGTGGATCCTGGAGAACCTGCTCGCCTCGCCGCCACCGCCCGCTCCGGCGGGGGTGCCTCCTCTGAAGGAGTCGACCCGTCGCGAGCCGATCGAACTCTCGCTGAAGGAACGCATGGCTCAGCATCGCTCGAACCCAGCGTGTGCGTCTTGCCATCAGTTGATGGACCCGCTGGGGTTCGGGCTGGAGAACTACGACGCGACCGGCGTGTGGCGGACCAACGATGGGAACGCTGATGTCGATGCGACCGGCGATCTTCCCGATGGGCGAAAGTTCACGGGGCCGAAGGAGCTGCGGGCGATTCTGCTGGAGCGGTCGGATGACTTCCGACGGTGCTTCACGGAGCGGCTGTTGACGTATGCGCTCGGGCGGGGTCTGGAGTATTACGATGAATGTGCGTTGAAGGCGATTGTGCAAAGCGGCAAGGCCGATGGGGATCGCGTCTCGGCATACGTTCTGGGGATCGTTCACTCGACCGCCTTCCGCCAGCGCGGGCGCGACGCGCTGCCGGAGTGATTGTGGGACGACGCTCCGCGTCGTCCGTCACGACGCGGAGCGTCGTGCCACATTCGTGCGTCATGGTTTTCACTCGCCCCTTGATGAGGCATACTGCGGCCTTCCCTTGAGTCCCCGTTCACAAGGATGTCCCATGCGTTGTCACCTCTGCCTGGTTCTGGTCGTGTTGTGGAGTGTCTCCGCTCAGAGCAGCCAAGCCGGTGATTACATCTCCCAGTTGCAAAAGGCAGCTGTGGAAACCGGCACCTCGCCGTTTGGTCACTGGGGCCTGACCCCGAAGAACTACATGGAGTGGGGCACGCACTCGAACCGGTTGATTCCGGTCTATACCTTCGGGACGAAGGGGGCCGGGCCGGGGATCGATCTCGACAGCTACACCGGCGAGAAGAGCCCGTACCGTGACCCGGCCAAGGTCACGGCCCTCTACGGTTATCTGCCAGATGGGACCGTCGATCCCGCAGCCGACTGGATGGACCAGACGAACCTGTACGACATCCAGAAGGCCGCGCTCTTGGCGGGTCGCAAGCACATCTTCCTCGTCGTGTTCGATGGGATGGATTGGCAGACGACGCAGGCGGCGGCGATCTTCCAGCGCCGCAAGGTGGAGTACACCGAAGGACGCGGAACTGGGTTCCACTTTCAGGACTACACAGCGGGCGGCAAGACGCAGTTCGGCGATATGGTGACGAGTCCTCACAACGAGGGGACCAAGGTGAACGTCGACACGCAGACGGTCACCAACCCCGGCGGCACGCTGCGAGGCGGATACGCTCCCGCGCTGGCCGGGCGCACGCCGTGGGCGGTGGCCCCGAACAACGAGTACCCGACCTCGCGGAACAAGACCTCTCCCCCAGTCCACGCCTATACCGACTCGTCCAGTTCCGCGACGAGCATGACAGCCGGGATCAAGACCTATAACAACGGCGTCAATGTCGATGCCACCGGTGTCCCCGTGAAGACGATCGCTCACGAAGCCCAGCAACAGGGCTACCTCATCGGCGTCGTGACCAGTGTCCCGATCAGTCATGCGACCCCGGCTGCGGCGTATGCCCACAACGTGTATCGCGATGATTACCAGGACTTGACCCGCGACCTGATCGGCCTGCCGTCTATCAGCCATCCGAAACAGCCGCTGCTGGGGGTCGATGTGTTGCTCGGTGCGGGGTTTGGTCAGAAGCGAATCAAGGCTCCGCTGCTGGAGGTGCAGGGGGACAACTTCGTGGCCGGAAACTCGTACCTGACCGATGCCGATCTGGCGGCGATCGATATTGCGAATGGAGGGAAGTATCGCGTCGCTCTGAGAACCTCGGGCCAGGTCGGAGCCGATCAACTCATGAGGCAAGCCCGGTTGGCAGCTGACAAGCACGAGCGTCTGCTCGGCTTCTACGGCTGGTTCGATCCCGCGAACAAATACAACGGCCACCTGCCGTTTCGAACTGCGGACGGCGACTACACACCGACAATCGGACGCCGGAAGACCGCCGAGACGTACCACCTACCCGCCGATGTGAGGGAGAACCCGACACTGGCCGAGATGACCACCGCAGCTCTGACCGTCCTGGAGAAGCGGGAAAAGGGGTTCTGGCTGATGGTCGAGGCGGGCGATGTCGACTGGGCTAATCACGACAACAATATCGACAACTCGATCGGGGCTGTCGTCAGCGGTGACGAGGCGGTGAAGGTCATCACCGACTGGGTCGAGAAGCACAGTAATTGGGACGAGACCCTGCTGATCGTGACCGCCGATCACGGGCATTATCTGGTGCTAGATCGACCGGAGTTGCTGGTGCCGGCTGGGGAGTAGGGAGTAGGGACTATTGTTGTTGGCGGAGTTGGAGATTGCGGATGAGGGCGCGGAGCATGCGACCGAGTGGGTCTGTGAGTTTCAAGAGAGGAGCTGCTGCGGGCTCCGAACAGATGTTGACCTGGCTTGACAACAGCAAGTGCGTCTCCAGTTCCTTGAGGCTGCCTTGAGCAACTCGCAGGAACTGCACATACGATCCAGTAGTCTCCCTTCCATACCCCTCGGCGATGTTGGCGGGAATCGACACGGCAGCCCGGCGGATCTGACTGGTCATGCCGAACATTTCCTCCTTGGGAAACGTTCGCGTCAAACGATAACATTCCACAGCGAGTGACCTCCCCAACTGCCAGACCTTGAGATCCCGGTAAGATTCGACCTGATCCATCGCGATTTCCTCCACAGCCCACCCACTCCCTACTCCCTACTCCCTACTCCCTACTCACGCATCCACATCCTTCGGACTGGGCATCTCCGCCAGCACGGCGCGGTACATCGCGGCGGTCTTCTCGACCATCTCCTCCACGCGGAATTCTGTTCGCACATGCGCGCGGGCGGCTTGTCCGAGTTGGCGGGCCTGCTCGGGATGGTGGAGCAGATCGATGATTCGACGAGCCAGGGCGGGGCTGTCGGAGGGTGGCACCAGCAGGCCGGTCACGCCCTCGCGAACGATCTGGTACACGCCGCCGGACTGCGTGGCGATGACGGGGCGGCTGCGGGCCATCGCTTCGAGCATGATGGTGCCGAGTCCCTGCCGCAGCGAGGGGAGAACAAAGATGTCCATGGCTTCAATCGAGACTGACAGGTCGGCCATCCCCGACACAAACGTCACGTACTCAGTCATCTTCAGGTCGCGTACCAGCTGCCTGAGTCGGGGCTCCTCGGGACCAGTTCCCGCGATGACGAACTGGGCGGTGGGGCAGGCTTGCAAGATCAGCGGGGTGGCCCGGATGAAGACATCGTGCCCCTTGTCGGCCTCGAGCGGACCCGCTGTGCCGATGACCGGGGCTCGACCGGGCATGAGCAGTTCGGGGGCCTCGAAGGCGAACTCAGTGTCGACCCCGCTGTGGATCACCTCGATCAGTTCGTTGGGATAACGCGGCTCGGCGATCAGTTGGTCGCGGATCGGTTCACTGACCGCCAGATACCGGCGACAGAGAACCTGATCGATGACGAGCTTCTCACCCGGTCGCAGGAAGTCATGAAACGTGACGACATACGGACGCCGCAGTTGCCGGGCCAGCCAGGTGCCAAACGGCAGCATCCGCCGCTGATAAATATGAATCAGATCGGGCGGGCTGTCGTCCAGTTCCCACAACAGCCAGTACCACGCCGCTCGGGAGAGCAGCGGCCACTCGAGCGCCGGGGCCTCGCGGACCGGGATGCCCTGCGTCAGCTCGCGACCAAGGCGTGACGCATCGGGGCAGAGCAGCTGGACCTGGAGTCCCTGCTCGGGGAGCCGGCGGGCCAGATGCAGGAGTTGCGAGGTGCGTCCCCGGACCTCCAGTCGTCCGGCGAGAAGCAGTATGCTCGGTTCCTGGCTGGCCATGGGGGCTACTTGCGGGAGCGAGAGTCGCCTTTCGCTCCGCGAAAGGGCGTTCTTTCACGGTGCGAAAGACGACACTCAATGAGGCCACGGTCGTTACTTGCGCAGGGCTTTGGGTCGGGCCATGATTTCGGACATCAGGACAGCTTGCCGGGCCGTCTTGGGATTTTGCAGCATCAACACGAGCGGCGAGGCCCCCGATCGGACGGCATCGGTCTTGCCCGAAACGGAGAAGGTCTTGGTGTCCGGAGCCCCGAGATCCTGCCGAACTTTCTGTCCCATGGTCGAGGCCAGGTGCGGCAGGTCGCGCTGCGACTGAACCGCCACCCGCTCGGCCATCGCGGCCTTGACATGCTCCCGCAGCCCTCCGCCCAGATCGGTGGACCCCACGGGCATTTCGCCACGCTTGGTGACTTGCGTCGGGAGCGCCGAGGGACGAGGCGCGGGCTGCTTCGGCGGTGCAACCGCACGCGGCACCGAGGCGACCGGCCTCTGGGGTGTCTTGGGCTTCTTGGTCGGTTTCACGACCGGACTGGGCTGACGGCGGCGGGGCGATTCCTCGACGAGTTCGATGTCGTTCGGGCTGAGTTCGACGGGCGGGGGCTTGCGGCCTCCGCTCTGCTGTTCGAGGAACTCCTCGATCTCCTTGCGGACCCGCTGGTCTTTGGGGCGACCGACGGGATTCTTCCGCGGGGGCTCCTTCTTGCCGCCGACCGCATTGACGATGGCTGCTCCGATCGAGATCAGGGCGAACAGCGTGGCGATGACCGTATCGGGGCCAATGGCAGCGAGGAGGTGGAAGGCTGGCATGTGGAATCTCCCGCTGTGAGAGGCGCGAAGCGAATGGCAGAAGTCTGATGACTTCCGCGACAGGCGTGAGGATGACAGGCTGGAAGCCTATCCCACGGCATGACAGGCTGGAAGCCTATCCCACGGGACATCAGGCCATCGAATCGTCCTTGATCCCCGCGATCGTCGACCGCATCTTGGTGTCGGCCTGCACATTCTTCAGTTCGTAGTAATCCATCAATCCCAATCGTCCGCTGCGGAACGCACTGGCGATCGACATCGGTACCGTGGCTTCGGCCAGCACCACCTGAGCGCGGTTCTCCTGGGTCAATGCCACCATCTCCTGCTCGCGCGCGGCGGCTGCGGCGCGGCGTTCTTCGGCGTGGGCTTGATAGATCCGCACGTCGGCTTCGGCACGGTCAGCTTGCAGTCGCGCACCGATGTTCTCACCGACATCGATATCGGCGATGTCGATGGAGACGATCTCGAACGAGGTCTGGGCCTCAAGTCCTTCGTTGAGTACCGTCTGCGAGATCAGTTCCGGGTTCGAGAGCACGATCTTGTAGGACGCGGTCGAGCCGATGGCCCGCACGATCCCCTGTCCCACGCGGGCGATGATCGTCTCTTCGGTCGCTCCGCCGATGAGCTGCTTGATGTTGGTGCGAACGGTCACACGGGCGCGGGCCTTGAGCTGGATGCCGTCACCGGCGACGGCATCGAGCGTGGCGTTGGGCTGACGGGCATCGGGGCAGTCGATCACGCGGGGGTTGACGCTGGTGCGGACGGCGTCGAGGACATCACGTCCGGCGAGGTCGATGGCCTGAGCATCCTGCCACTCCATGTCGATGCCAGCGCGGTGTGCGGCGACCAGCGCGCGAATCACGTTCGGGACGTTCCCGCCGGAGAGGAAGTGTGCCTCCAGAGCCTGGGTGGAGATGTCGGGCAGACCGGCCTGGACTGCCATGATCTTGCAGCGGACCATCATGCTGGGATTCACCTTGCGAATCGACATCATGATGAGCTTGCCCATCGAGATGCCCACCCCGGTGAACTTGCATTGGATCCATAGGTTGAAGAACCGCGCGAAGACTCCCAGAACCACCAGGATGACAAAGCCGACAAACACAACGATCGCGATCATCAGACCGTTGACGTCATCTTTGGCTGCTAAGAGGGTGTTCAGTGGCATGCTCATCTCCGGGTGGGACACATCGCGTGGACTCTGGGGGCCGGGCGAAACTCACGCAGGCATCCATTCTGAGACCGGCGCGCACAATCCATCCATATCCTCTTCACGGTTTAATCCTGGGGGACATCGAAGTCAAGGCGCTCCGTCTCCACCGGACTGGCCGGTGAGGACGTGGCGGGATCGGTCGACTGACCCGCCGAGGCCAGCGGACTGGGCTTGGGCCTCCGGACGATCACCCGATTCCCTTGGATTCCGACCACCTCAACCGCTTCGTCCAGTCTCATCAGCAAGCCTTCCGTCGTCGCGTGCAGACGCTCGTTCTCGACTTTCACCATGCCTCCCGGATTCATCGGGGTGAGAGTCGTCCCCACTCGTCCGATTAGACGTTCCAATGCCGCAGCCTCGTTCTTGTAAGGCACCACGTCATCGGGATCGGTCTGGGGGAGCAAGATGTTCTTGCCGAGCGAAGTCTGCTCCAAGGTTCGCAGAAAGAACACCAGGAAGCTGGGGATCAGCACGCCCAGTCCCAGGGTGAACGACCAGAAGACCTTGGGAGAATGTTGATACCACGCGGTATGGGCACACATCACCGAACCGACAAATGACGCCGCGCACGAAAGGGCGATCATCCCGCCCGACGGCACGAAGAACTCCGCCGCGATCAGGCCGAAGCCGAGAATCGCCAGAGCCAGAGCCCAGAACTGTGCATCCATAGATTTCACCACGATGGAACAGGGCCAGGCACCTCCGGCGGTCGCCCTGGAAGCTCGATTCTAGTGGGGTTCCTCTGTCAAGCGTAGTGTGGGCGAAAGCCCGCGCGATGAAACCACTGGCCGCTCATACGGCTGTTGAAGTTCAGGTTTTAGCCTGTCTTCTGTCTGCGAGTGACCGATCGCCGAACGCGGGCGAGGCAGCCTGAAGGCTGAACTCCAACGGTCGAGCTAAAATCCTTTGGCTCCCCCCGGCTTCTCCGGCACGATCTGGACGGGGCGAGATTTGACGGTCAACGTCATGACCTTCGTGACCAGGGCTGGCTCGGGGCGACGGCGGCGGGTGAACTGGATCGACAGGCCGTGGTCCTCAAACAGCCACCACTCCTGGACGTGCCCGCTGGTGGCGATCCGAGTCTTTCGAGTCGGCTCCACACCGAGAGCCGATTTCACCTGCTCGGTGGTCATGCCCTCACGGACCTGGCCTTCACGCACGGCGGCGGCGATCGGGTCAACGGGCTTGGCCGGGGCCATGCCCTTGGG
>JAYTFV010000608.1:0-6273 GCA_043734065.1 Planctomycetota bacterium | reverse complement strand
CCCAGCGGGGCGAACCGCATCACGTCTCGCTCCTGGCGACACCGCCAACCTGAATCAGGCGCTCTCACTCCGGGCGAGGGACAGCCTGAAGGCTGGACTCCCACTCCGCTACCTCGACCGCAGATACGCCATCGCCGCCACGCCGCCGACGGCCAGGAACGAGCCGAAGATCGCCTTCTTGGTCGGGGCTTGGTGGTCGATGAAGCGGGAGACCGGGAGCAACATCAGCGGAGCGGTCGACGTCATCGCCGAGACGATCGCGCTGCTGCCGACCTGCTGCAAGGCGATCTGTAGTGCGCTGACTCCGGCGACCGGACCGAGGATCGCGGCTCCCAGGATCCAGTACGGCAACCGAGGCGTACGGGCGGCAACCGGTACGAGTGATCTGCCTTTCAACGACGACCGCAGAATGGCCAGGGCGATCAGGCTGATCACCACGCCGCCCAACGTCCGCTGAAACGCCTGGGCAGGCCCCGAGATTTCGAGGTGCTGCACCTTCGCGATCCCCTGAGCCAATCGGCTCAACGTCAGCCCCACACCGAGCGACGTTCCGGCAAACAGTGTCAGATACAGCCCAGCGTTCCACTGAAACGGCTCATCCCGCTTGTGCAGTGCCAGCACCACTCCGGTCAGCGTCAACGCCGCTGCTCCGATCTCGGAGACCGACAGTTGCGTCCCCAGAATCATCCGGTCGGCCAGCGCTCCGACCAGCGTGGCCAGACACAAATGCACCAGCACCGCCGTCCGCGCCCCTAAGAGTGGATAGGCCAGATATAACGCCACATCGCCCAATCCAAACCCCAGGACGCCACTCAGCAGAAACCAGCGAAACGTCGCCGCGTGAATCTGACCCGGAAAGAACGCCCACGAAACAAGTCCCAGGATCGTGCAGGCGATTGTGATCCGGCACGCATTCGCCGTCACACCACCCAACTGGCGACTCAGGTTCTGGCCACACACCGCTGAGGCGGCAAACAGCACAGCTGCCAGCAAGGCGAGCGACATGGTGAGGAGGTGGGGTGGGTGAAGTGGCAGAGGGAAGACGAAGTGTCGCGGGAGTCTCAGTCAGTGGAGGCGTTCGTCTCATCGGAGAGGAACAGATCCGTGGAGACTCGGATTCGGAACTCACGAGGCGTCATGGATCTCTACGACCGGTTCCCCTTGTTCAATCAGTCGCATCGCCAAGGGAAAACACGAATCCAGAATCTGTTTCAGTCGGGCGTTGGTCGTGTTGCCGCACGTGACCCACAACACGGGAGGTGGTGGTCCCAACCGCTCGACGAGTTCCACAAAGTCGGCGTCCTTGGTCATGACCACCGATTCGGCCTCACGAGCAGCGTCGAAAATTTGCGGATCTCCTGCTTCCCGTAATCCCAAGTCGCGGACCGAGATTGCCTCAATGCCAAAGGTCACGGTCATCCACTCGGCCAAGGCGGGAGAAAGTTGGGCGTCGAGCCAGAGAATCATGGCACCAATACCGGATGGGCGATGCGACGGCTGACGTACTTCAAACAGGCATACACGTCTTCCAACTCCAGGTCGGGAAGCTCCTCCACAACTTGCTCAGCGGTGAGGCCGTGGGACATCAGGTCGATCACATCGCTCACGCGAATCCGCATGCCACGGATGCAGGGCCGTCCGCCGCACTGATCGTGATTGACCGTGATCCGATCCATGAGAGTCGTCATGCTCACCACTCCTCGGGACGTGATTCAGAGGCAACCCTCTCGACGGAATTGTACTGAGGAATCAATGAGACGACTACGTGGCAACACCGCCTGCCTGTGGCTCTGCGATTCTCCGAGGCAGGCGACAGCCCGGACTCTCACAGTCTACCCCAGCTTCGGCAGCCCGATTCGCTGGCAATGCGGCAGCAGCGGGCACTCGGGGCAACGCGGCCGTCTCGCGATACAGATTCTTCGCCCATGATGGATCAGACGGTGCGAGAACTGAATCCATTCCGATGGCGGCAATAGCTTCTGGAGGTCGGTCTCGATCTTCACCGGGTCGGTGTGGTTCGTCAGTCCCAGGAGTCCGGTGATCCGCTTCACATGGGTGTCGACCACGACGCCGCTGGGAATCCCAAACGCGGTGCCGAGGACGACGTTGGCGGTCTTGCGTCCCACGCCCGGCAGCTCGATGAGTTCAGCGAGCGTGCGGGGAATCTCGCCGCCGTGAACCTCGACGAGCCTGCGGGCCATGCCGCGGATGTTGGTCGCCTTGGCCCGGAAGAACCCCAGCGACTGCACAATCGCCTCCACGTCCTGTTGAGTCGCGTCGGCCAAAGCTGCGGGCGTGGGGTACTTCTGAAACAGGCGAGGCGTGACCGAGTTCACCCGCTCGTCCGTACACTGCGCCGACAAGATCGTGGCCACGAGCAGTTGAAACGGTGATGAATGGATCAGCGCACACTCGGCCTGACCGTAGGTCTGCTTGAGCAGGCGGGCGACTTGCAGAGCCTGTGGCTTTCGGGCATCGTTTCGGGACGGCACGCACAGCTCCTGGATTCTCGGGGCCCGATCGAGAACGGTTGTGGACAACCGGTTTTCGGGAGCCGTAGAATCGCGAGTTGAAGGACATCTTCCAAGGGTCACGGAGGGAGAAGATATTCACGGTGAGGTCAGTGTTCTCGATCAATGGAAATTCAGAGAAAGTACAGTCTGAATCTGTGACCATCTGTGAAATCTGTGTCCCAATTCCACTCTGCCTTTCGGAACAGAAGTCAGAAGATTCGTACACAGATTTTACAGATGGGCACAGATTCAGAAGGCGAACACTTCCTCCCCGGTCTCTGTCACGAGGCGTTTTCCCATCGAGAATTGTTCAAACCATCCCCCCCGCAGCCAGTTCCATGACCTCTCCTCCCCATTCCGATCCGCTTCCCGCCACGCTGAGCGAGGCGGTGCGGTTATTCAATGCGCGGGAGTACTTCGCCTGTCACGATGTCCTCGAAGCGCTGTGGGGCGAGACGCTTGGCGAGGACCGCGACTTTCTCCAGGGGCTGCTGCATGTGGCGGTGAGCTTGCATCATCTCTCCGAAGGCAATCCCGCCGGGGCGCGGAAAATGCACTTCTCGTCGCTGCGCTACCTTTCGAACTACGGCTCTGGCTTTCGAGGTGTCGACCTCGATCTGCTAAGATCTGAACTGCGGGCCTGCTTCGAATCACTGCGTGAAGGAATCCCGGCGGGGATGGTGACACCCGACGCCAAGACCTTTCCCACTCTCCGATGGAATGCCGATGATGAATGAGCCCAGCGGATTGGTGGAAGACCTGTCGGGATTCAGCGGGGTGGCTCCGCTGTTTCCGTTGCCGGACTTTGTTCTGTTCCCGCAGGTGACCCAGCCGCTGCACATCTTCGAGCCGCGCTATCGCCAGATGATGGCCGATGTCTTGCCCCGGGACCGGCTGATTGCATTCGGGACGCTGAAGCCGAATTGGGATCAGCTGTATGAGACGAAGACCGCTCCGGTGTTCAGCGATGTCTGCCTGGGGCGGGTGATGCTGGACCGGGAGATGGATGATGGGAAGTACATCATCCTCATTCGGGGTCTGTGTCGGGCGCGGATACGGGCGGAGAAGCTGACGACGACGCCCTATCGGCAGGTGGAGCTCGACCTGCGGATCGACAAGTATTCGAACAGACCGGAGATCGAGCGTGCGAGCCGCCGCGCGGAACTGCTGGAGGCTCTGGTCGCCACATTGCCCGATGTTGAGAAGAGCCGGGAAACCACCGAGGCGGCGTTGCGGGATTTGCCGCTGGGAGTGCTGTCCGACTTGATCGCCAGCTCGCTGAAGATTCCGACCGAGACGATGATCTCGCTACTGGCCGAGAACCATGTCGACCTGCGGACGGACTTGCTCCTGGATCAGCTGCGGGCCGAGAAACGCTCGCAGCACGAGCGGGCCGCGACCCGCAAGTTCCCACCGGACTTCAGTGCGAACTGAGTGTGACCATTGTCGTCTTTCGCTCCGCGAAAGGGCGTTCTGTGGCAACCAGATCGGCAGGGATTGCCGATGCACACCGTGCCACGCATCCGATTAGTCAAGGCATAACGGCGTTCGAGCATATTCAAATTTTCGAGTGCCAGACATCCGATTGAAAAAGACACGACGTTTCGTTTCGCGCTCAAACATTCCTGCACCACGCGCCACTAAGGTCCGGGAATGGCAAATCGAAACAATTCACAATACGGGTGGGAGTGCAAGTGCTCTGCTGCGCCCCAAAGGAGTGTTCACATGAGACGGTTTTCAATGTACAGCTGGCTGATGATGTCCGCTGTCGGTTTGGGATGGGCGGGGTCTGCCTCTGCAGTTGAGCCCGTCTCCCCCACGGCCCGGCGGGCCGCGGCGATTCTCAGTACCCCCGCTGAGCCACTGGATATCCAGCTCGTCAACTGCACGGAAGGCTCCGCCTGCGATGCGGCTTCCAGCTGTGATGGGGTGGCTGGTGATTGTGTCGGTGGATGCGAAACGGGTTGCGGCGGTTGCGGCTGCTTCGGTGGAGAACTGGGCGATCCGTGGACGGCGATCAGCCTGTTCGACGATGAGTGTGGTGCAAACCACTTCAAAGACAACGGCTGGGTGATGGGTGGCTATACACAGTTTGGCTACCAAAACAGTCCCGATGGTGCGTTCACGGGCAATGGTCCGTTCCTCAATCAGAAGGAATGGAACCGGTTCGCGCTCAATCAGCAGTACATGTACCTCGGCAAGGTGGCCGACGGCAGCAACGGTGTCGGCTTTGGTTTCCGTGCCGACTTCATGTACGGTATTGACGGAAACGAAGGTCAGTCGTTCGGCAACGTCAACCCCGGCCACTGGGATTACCTCAACGGCTGGGGCGGGCCTGGTGATCCGAATTCACGCGGTCCTTACGAATTCGCGATGCCGCAATTGTATGGTGAAGTCGCGTCCGGGGATTTGAGCGTCAAGGTCGGTCACTTCTACACCCCCACCGGATACGAAGTGATTCCCTCGAACCAGAACTTCTTCTTGAGTCACCAACTCACGTGGTACAACAGTGAAGCCTTCACCCACACCGGTTTCCTGGCGAATTACAAGGTGAATGACAAGTTGTCGGTGCAGGGCGGTTGGACGCTGGGCTGGGATACCGGCTTCTATCAATACCACGGAGGCAGCAATTTCACCGGCGGCTTCATCTACAACTATGATGACAAGACCGCGTTCGTCGAATCGACGACGATTGGCAACCTGGGCTGGCGCGGAGACGGCATCCTCAATACGATGGTCTTGTCCCGGCGCTGGTCTGACAAGATCAGCACGGTCCATCAGTTCGACGTGTTTAACACGAACCTCACAGTCGGTGGTACGCCTGCGAACTTCAACAACCCGACGACTGTCCCAGGCGGCGGAATCACGCAGGACTCGATCAGCATCCTCAACTACGCCTTCTACGATCTGTCCCCGAAAGTGAAGCTGGGTGTGCGGCAAGAGTGGTATCTGGCTGACCATGTCTCGTACCAAACGTACACTTATGGCGTGAACTTCAAGCCCACGTCAAACTTGGTCATCCGTCCGGAAGTCCGCCACATGATTTCTGACAACCACAACATCTACTCGGGGCAGGGATACTCGGGACAGCTCTTCAATCAGACTGTCTTGGGTGTGGACGCGATCCTGACGTTCTAGTACGTTGCGGAGTGTGCCGAGAGTCATGTGGAACAGACAGCCCAGAGGTGAACACCTCTGGGCTTTTTTCATGGTGTTCGCACTGTGCCGCTCATGAGACAAAAACTGGCGATCGGAACAGGTGGTGGGATTTCCCGAATCCTTATCTGATGTGTCCCACACTCTGGCGAGAATCGCCCTTCCCGCCCCAGTCGACCGCATCGACATAATCACTCTCGAACCCGTTCGATTCGAAGTGACAATCCGGGCTGTCGGTCTCTGTCTTATTTCGCTCATTACAAATGTCGAACTACTCATCACCGGAAGAATCTCACCATCGAGGGTCGCCGGTGCGGGGCTTTCGAATCGGCAAGGATGCACTCTCATGAAGCGGTTTACGCTCGCGATGCTGTCGCTGTTGGCCTGCGGTCTGGTTTCCAACGCCGCCACTCTCCACGCCCAGGCACCGGGCCTGTTTCAGGACGCCCCGGCAGCCCAGCCGACTCCGGTGACCGATACCCTGGATGCGCGGCTCAAGGCTCTGGAGCAGGAGATCCAGATCCTCAAGGCCCGACCGGTTCCCGAGGTGAAGCCCGCCCCCGCTCCGGACCCACTCGGCATGTCGGCCAAGTGGAACAACGGG
>JAYTFV010000607.1:0-2609 GCA_043734065.1 Planctomycetota bacterium | reverse complement strand
TGTCCGGCTGATCGTCAGCAGCGAAGCCTATCAGCGGGGTCATGCCCCCTCGGACATCGACGAGCCGACCCGCGTCGCAATGGAAACGCAACTGCTGGCGACCCCGGTTCGCCGGATGTTCGCCGAGTCGCTGTACGACAGCGTGGTGACCTCCGGACATCTGTTTGAGCCCAAGCACAGTCCCGGCAAGAACGAGCGGATCATCCGCGAAGTCGTCCGCGTTCCCAAGGGGGGCAAGCCGGGTGAGATCACCAAGGCGATCGATCTGACCCAGCCCAAGGGGGGCACGATGATGGCTGCCGGTGCTGGTCCAGCGATGGCTGCTGCGGGCTACGCGCTCGAGGATGCGATCGAACTCGACTTCAACTCGATCCTCAAGGAAGAGGGGGAAGAGGAAGTGGCGCTCGACGAGATGAAGGCGATGTCCAAGGAAGAGCTCGAAGCACAGCGCATGATGCAGCAGCGGATGATGCGCAGTTCGACCGAATACGAGGACAAGGTGGTCACGCGGATCGTCGACTACAATCCCGTGTTCAACACTTCTCTACGAATGCAGTCTCCCGCCCCAGAAGGTCATTTCCTGCGGATCTTCGGCCAGCCGAACCGCTCCGATTTGGGTGACCTCCGCGACGACAGTGCCTCAATGCGTCAGGCGCTGATGATGCTCAACGGGCGCATCACCCACGAGGCGGCTCGTGTCGGAGATCTCGAACCGATGTACGCGCTGCTCACCGGCAAGTCGGTCAATCTCGATCACGCCATCCAGTTGGCCTATATGGAGATCCTGACCCGCCAGCCGACCGGCGTCGAAGTCGCTGATGCGAAGCAGATCATTGGCGATGCCTCCAGTTCGTTGGATGGCATGGCCGACCTGCGGTGGATTCTGATGAACTGCAATGAATTTCGATTCCTGCCGTAACCGTCACCCGTAGCCGAAGTCGGCAGACCAGGCTCGGGTGGCGACAACATGCTGGGTCCTTGTGAATTCAGCGACACGAATTCAGTTTTGAACGCCTCCAAACTCTTCCATTCGAACCAGACCGAAAGGGTGTTTCCATGTTGAACCAAGGTTGTCTCGACTATCGCCTGTCTCGTCGCTCGGCTCTCGCTGCTGGTGGTGCCACATTGCTCGGGATGAGCGTCAAGGGCCTGCTGGCCGCCACCGGCAAGGATCATGCGGCCAAGGCCGAGCATGTCATCCTGTTCTGGAACGGTGGCGGAATGTCGCACATCGACACTTGGGATCCGAAGCCCGGCCGCCCGACCGGTGGCGAGTTGAGCGCGATCAAGACCAGCGCTCCGGGAATCGAAATCTCCGAGATCTTCCCGACCCTCGCCGAACAAATGCATCATTGCTCGCTGATCCGCTCGATTGCCGGTACTCAGGGAGATCACGGTCGTGCGACGCATCATGTGCAGACGAGCTACCTGCCATTCCCGAACCTGATCTATCCGGGGATCGGCTCGGTCGTCACGCACGAGCTTCCCAACCTGGGCGACCTTCCCGCCTACATCAGCATCAGCGGCCAGGCACCGCGGGCCGGCTATCTCGGCCAGAAGTGCGAAGCCTATTACGTCTCCAATCCCGGCGACAAAGACCCGTACCTGGCCTTCCCCGAAGGGATCGCCGAGATCCGTGGAAACAAGCGTCTGGAAGCCTTGGCCCGCTACAACCAGCGGTTCACCGGCAACAGCACCGATCAACGGTTGAAGGCGACGGAAACGTCGATCGAAGAAGCCGTCGAGTTGATGCGCAGCCCGGCTCTGGAAGCCTTCGAATTCTCCAAGGTTCCCGCCAAGACCGTGGCCCGCTACGGAAACACGCCGTTCGGTCGCGGAGCCCTGCTCGCCAAGCGACTGGTCGAGAAGGGCGTTCGCTTCGTGCAGATTAACCGCGGTGGCTACGACACCCACTCGATGAACTTTCCGGCGATGCGCGACCACGGCGAAGTGATGGACCCGGCTTTGGGTTCGCTGATCAGTGACCTGGCCGAAACCGGAATGCTGCAGAAGACGCTGGTCATCATGCTCAGCGAATTCGGCCGGACACCCAAGATCAACAAGGACGCCGGACGCGATCACTGGGCGTCTGTCTTCAGTTGCTTCCTGGCCGGTGGCGGGATCAAGGGGGGCACGGTCATCGGTTCGTCGGACGAAGACGGTGCCGAAGCCAAGGACAACCCGGTCAAGGTCCAGGACATCCACGCCACCATCTGCCACGCGCTGGGTATCGATCCCAACAAGGAAGTGATGACCCCGCTGTCGCGGCCGATGAAGCTGGTCGACAAGGGGACCACGATCTCCGGCCTGTTCGCCTGATCGAAGGCCCCGTGGCTTCGCCGGGTGAGTCTCAACAGAATTCAGGACAACTGTGAGTGGCTCTGGCGACTCACAGTTGTTTTGATTTATGACGTAGCGATCTTCCGACAACGGATTGTTCGGCGGTCTCTGCGAACCGTTCGCTTGCTGGATGGCGGTTGCCGTTCAGCGACCATTGATGGTCTCGGTTTTTCTTTGCCAGAATCGTCACACACGATGTGTGACATTTCTGAGTCGGAGAGTTGCCGTCGTCAATGGTGGGAACAGGGTTGCACGCGCCTGCCCGCCCT
>JAYTFV010000606.1:0-4569 GCA_043734065.1 Planctomycetota bacterium | reverse complement strand
CTGGACCCCCGAGCGCATCGCCGAAGCCCTCGACCGCACGCCCGTGGAAGCCATCCGCCACTGGGTCCGCACGCACCTCGGCCTCACCCACCACACCCAGCGCCGCCTGGCCTATGCGGGCACGACATAGCGTAACAAATCCCGGAAGAACAGGTTCTGCCGTCAAGCCCAAGTTTTCATCAGCCCAAGACGAGACCCCGTTGGGGTCAGTTCACCATTGATGGCGACGCACACACGACGATCGGGCCTCTGGCGTGGTCTCATGGAGGAAGAGTCAGGAACACTCATCTCCGCTGATCGACACTGATTCAGAGATCCTCTGGCAGGGGGATCGCTTCGCATGACGATGTCATGTTGGTTTCGATGAGCGCAGATGAGTGAAGATTAGTGTTCCCCAACCTCTTCGATGAACACCGACTCAGGAACAGCCCTCACCATGTCGATCGATCCCCTCTCCCTGCTCCGCCCCACCCGCAAGATCCTCGGGATGTCGGCGGTGCTGTTGCCGTTCAGGTCCAATGGAGAGGTCGACTGGGTGTCGTACCGCCACTTGGTGACGCGCACGGCCTCCGTCGGTTTGGTTCCGGCGGTGAACATGGACACCGGGTATGCCAACCTCATTGATGACGCGCTGCGGCGACAGGTGCTGACCGCCACACGTGAGGTTCTGGGCAACGGCCCATTCGTCGCTGGTGCCTTTGTCGGCGACACCACCGGCAGCCCGTTCCATCTCGATGCCTACTCGCGGCAGATGGAGTGGATCATCGAGGCTGGGGCCACGCCGGTGATCTTCCAATCCTACGGCCTGACCGGGCAGTCGGACGAGGAGATCCTCGCCGCCTACCGCGCGATCGGACAACTTTGCGACCAGTTCATCGGGTTCGAACTCGGCACGATGTTCGCCCCGTTTGGTCGCATCTACTCCCTCGATCTGTATCGCGAACTGATGGGCATTCCGCAGTGCTGCGGTGCCAAGCACTCATCCCTCAGTCGCCAACAAGAGTGGGAGCGGCTCATACTCCGCGATCAGGTGCGGCCCGACTTCCGCGTCCTCACCGGCAACGACCTCGCCATCGACATGGTGATGTACGGCAGCGACTATCTGTTGGGGCTGAGTGCCTTCGCACCGGACTTGTTCGCACAACGGGATGCGTGGTGGGAGTCCGGGGACTCGCGGTTCTATGAACTCAATGACCAGTTGCAATACCTCGGCTGCCTGGCGTTTCGCGACCCGGTCCCGGCCTATAAGCACTCCGCGGCGATGTTCTTGAAGCTGAGGGGTTGGATCGAGACCGACCAGACGCACCCGCAAAGCCCGACCCGCCCGGAGAGTGATCGGGAGATACTGCGGGGGATCATGCAGCAACTCGGCATCGCGGGTCATACAGCGTGAGAATGATTTTTGCGCATGGCCCTCATCCCGGCAGGGATGGCAGATATTAGCCGATGGTTGAGCGCAGCGACACCACCGGAACACGGTCCCCGCCCACTCCCGCATCCCGGAGGGATGCCAGAAATGTGGCTCGCGGTTTGGGTTCTCGTGTCGGTAATCGTCGAGCGATCTCTGCCATCCCTCCGGGATGGGTTGACCTCGGCAGCCGGCCACCGGTGGTGTCGCTGCGCTCAACCACCGGCTAATTTCTGTGACCCCTGCCGGGGTCGGACGATTCCGCATCCAGAGCCTTGGGCGGATGGGGTGATGCGCAATGGTCAGTCTGAAGCTGTGCCGCGTGCTCCGGAGCAGCCTAAAGGCTGGACTCCAACCCCGATCCGGAGTCCCTTCGACAGGTGAGTACACCCGGCCAGTCCCTCCACCCACGTCACTTCGAGTCGATCCCACAACCTGACCTCCCCATGATTTTGTTCTTCATGATTTTGTCAATCTCCGAGTTCTGACTTCATGGAAGGACTGGGCAGAGGTTCACAAAATCATGTGGAACAAAATCATGAAGAGCCTCTCCGGCATCGCTGACTGAATCTCAGAGGATCTCCCGAATTCGATGGCGGGAGGCAGGGACGCATCCCATCTGCTCCGGACCCTGATAGAATCCCGGCGACACCCGACTCTCGATTGCGAGGGAGGCCGAGGATGAAGGGACCACTCGTGAACGACTCGATCTCCATGTGCCACCGTCGCGGCTTCTCTCTGCGGTCGCTGCGGGCCCGGTGGCTGCTCTGCGTCACCTTATTCGGAGGGCTGGTCACGCCGCTCCTCGCCCAGGCCCCCGATGTCGAGGCTCTCGAAGAGGCAGCCTTCAAGGCAGCCACCGCGATTGCTGATCCCTCGATCGTGCAGATTCAGACAATCGGAGGACTGGATGTCGTCGGCGAACTGATCGCGGGAACCGGGCCGACGACGGGGGTGGTCGTTTCGGCGGACGGGGAGATCATCACCAGTTCATTCAACTTCGCGTCCAAGCCGAGTTCGATCATCGTGACTCTCTCGGACGGGCGAAAGTTCCCGGCGGATGTCGTCGCCTCCGATCTGGTGCGGCAGGTCACGCTCATCAAGATCAAGCAGACCGGCCTGACCCCGCTGGTCCCCGCTCCTCGCAAAGAACTCCAAGTCGGGCAGTGGACGATCGCGCTGGGCCGGACCTATGACGTGTCGTTCCCGAACTTGTCGGTGGGGATTCTGAGTGCGCTGAACCGCATCTGGGGCAAGGCCGTCCAGACCGATGCCAAGATTTCGCCCGCGAACTACGGCGGCCCGCTGATCGATTTGCAGGGGCGGTGCATCGGCATCCTCGTCCCCATGTCTCCGCAAGGCGACGACGACGCAGCCGGGGTCGAGTGGTACGACGCGGGGATCGGCTTTGCGGTGCCGCTTGAAGAGATACTGCTGCAACTCGACACGCTCCGCAAAGGAGAGACCATCCGCCCCGGTCGCATGGGGGTGATGTTCGCGGACAAGGGACCGGTTTCAGGCCCCGCCCTGGTGGGTGAGGTGCGTCCCAACTCGCCCGCCGAAAAGGCCGGCCTCAAGCCGGGCGACCTCATCATCCAGGCCAATGGGAAATCGATCGCTAGCATCCCGCAACTCAAGACCGTCCTCGGCCCGCTGGCCTCCGGAAGCGAACTGAAACTCGTCGTGAAGCGAGGCGACCAGGAACTGCCGTTCTCGCTGACTCTGGTCGCGGAACTCCCACCGCTGGAGTACCCGATGCTCGGCATCCTCCCGGCTCGCACGGTCGTAAAAGACGCCAAGGGGGTCACGCTCCGGCACATCTTTCCCGACTCGCCCGCTGCCAAAGCCAAGCTCGTCGCCGGGGATGTGATCGAGAAACTCGATGGGCAGGACGTGACCTCGCCGACCCAGCTCGCGTCGCTTATGGAGAAGCTGCGCGTCGGCACCACCACGAAGGCGACCGTCCGCCGCACTGGGGGAGCGACTGAAGAGGTGACGCTCGAGCTGACCGCTCTTTCACCCGTCGTGCCGCTCGACTTGGCTGCCGATCTGGGTCCGAAGGCGGCACCCGACAAGGTTCCCGCGCGGACCGGCCGTCTCGATGAACAAATCCCCGGCACCGAAGGTCGCAAATACTGGCTCTACGTCCCCGAGACCTCCCAGCCGAAAGTGTACGGCCTGGTCTTCTGGATGCACCCCGAGGGCCGCACCGGTGAAGCCGAGCAATTGAAGCTGTGGCGGAGTGCCTGCGAAGAGCGCGGGCTGATCTTCGCGGGCCTGCTCGCCGACGGCAGTTGGTCCGGCGGGGATGGCCCGCTGGTGAAGGGGTTGATCGAACAACTGCTGGTCAAGTACCCGATCGATCCCCAGCGAGTGGTCATCATGGGCGAGCAGGAGGGCGGCGAGTTCGGCCTGCTGGCGGCGCTGAAGCTGAAGGACATCTTCCGGGGGGGAATCGCGATCGATGCCGGTCTGGGAATGGCTCCGCCGGAGAACGACATCGGCAAGCGACAGATGTTCGCGATCCTGCCCCGCGCGGGCTCGACACGCTTGCGGGCCACGAAGAACACGCTGAAGAACTTCGCCGCGAAAAAGATTCCGACCCTGGAGCAGGCCGCTCCCGAGGGGGATGGCCTGGATGAGGCGACGGTCAAGCAACTCGTGCTGTGGATTGATGCGCTGGACCGGATTTGAGGACGGGTCTGCATTTTCATGTTCATGATGTTGGAGAATCCCAATGCGTCCTGCAAGGAGTCGGCGTGCCTTTACTCTGACGGAGTTCCTGGTCGAGATCGCGATCATCGCGATCTTGTTCGCTCTGCTGGTGCCCGCTGTGAAACGTGCCCGCGAATCAGCCCGCCGATGAACAACCTGAAACGGATCGGGTTGGCGCTGCACAACTATCATGAGGTGCATGGCATGCTGCCTGCGGGCGGGATCGTCCGAGAGGACGGCACCGAATTGTATAGCTGGACGATGAGTCTGCTCCCGTACTTGGATCAGGCTCCACTTTACGATCAGATCATCGAAAACTCGGCATGGAACAGTCCTGAGAATCAAATTTAGAGCACTTTCACAGTTCCTCTTCAGTCCGACTTCCATCATCCGTACCCACAGCTCTTGAAGAAGTTCAAGCAGTGTTCCGCCGAAGTCTCGTCGAG
>JAYTFV010000605.1:0-2877 GCA_043734065.1 Planctomycetota bacterium | reverse complement strand
TCGACGAGACTTCGGCGGAACACTGCTTGAACTTCTTCAAGAGCTGTGGGTACGGATGATGGAAGTCGGACTGAAGAGGAACTGTGAAAGTGCTCTAAGTGCTCATGTGATATCTTGATTCGCTTGATAGCTCCCTCACGCTGTGGTGAGTACTTCAACATCGCCGCGAACGATGTCTTGAAGTACTCCTCCCAGACCGCAACAAGGTATGGGAGGACAAGATTGTTGGAGAAGAGACGGGGATTCATCTCGTCGGCGTAGGAGATGCCAGTCTTTCGCGTGTTCGGCTGATCCAACCCTCTTTGGTCCAAGTAGATGCGAGGCCTGATCAATGCAACATGGAATCGCCATCGAGCCAAATAGCATCCAGATGCGATTGGTTTAGGCGGCGGACCCTCTGGCCGCCAATAGCGATTTCGCCCAGCGTCTGTTTCGAAAAAACCACCGAACAGATCACGAAGGAACTTCAACGTCTTGTTCTGATGCAGTAGATCCCCATGACTACGCCCCGCCCTCGACCGTGTAGTTACAACGACCGGCTTGTTTTCAGCCTTGTACACATCGAGCTCGACTCCGACCCAAGACTGATAGTGCGTATTGTCGGACCACATGTAGGCCAGTACCCTGTCGGGTACTGGCAGGCCATCATTGATTTTTTGATATCCAAGGAGCGCGATGGTTTCCAATACTGCGTTGAGTTGAGTGCTCGCTGCAAGTTCGCTGTGCGATGTGTAGCTCATTCGGGTTTGAAACCTGTTAGGACACGGCACCTGAGATGAGAAGCACTGATTGTCCGAAACCATCGTACGAGCGTCAACGGGCAAGCGACCATCGGTTCCTCCCCCGCCGGGGGGGCTCTTCCTGATACCAGAGGGAACCGTAGCGGTCATAGGCAGAGTTTATTTCTTGTACAGGATTTGGAACCCCCATGCCACACGACGACTTTGAGACGATCAACGAATTTCAGGTCGGAATCGCCGAGTTGCGGGACTACCTGGGCTTCGCGGTTCAGGAGGTCGCCAGGTCGGGGACGCCGCTCGCGATCCGCCGCTACCGGAAGACCGAAGTGATTCTCGTCCCGCTGGCGGAATGGCGGCGACTCAAGCAACTGGAACGGGAGTACGCCGCCGATGCCTGACTTCGCTGCTCTGGTCGACCGGGCTGGCCAGCTGTGCCGAGCGATCGCAGGCCGGGACCTGGTTGGCCACGAGTTGTACATCATCCGCCAGTCGGCCATCTCGGCGGAATACGGCATGGCGGAAGGCTGCGAAGCCTACACCAGCCCGTGCCTCGATCTGTACCTGCGGGAGTTCATCCCCCGCTGGCGAGGCCGGGGGCCATGTCTGGTCCTGAATGACGTGGCGCTGCAGGCCGATGTGCATTCCGATGACCTCGAAGCCGTCGTGCTGGGGATCACGATCCACGAACTGGCCCACATCCTCGACCGGCCCACCCTGTACCGCGAACGCTCGGACGCTGAGCCCGACCGCCTGAAGTTCGAGGCCCTCGTCCTCGCCGACGAGGTGGCCCAGCCTCGCCCCACCGTGGCTCCCCAACCGTACGCGGGCCACGGGGCGTCATTCATCCGCATCGCCCTGCACCTGCGCCACCGGGCCAGAGAGCAGGGAGTCCTGCTCCTTGCGAACGCCCTCTGCGGTGGCCCCCGGTATGGGCTGTCACTTGGCTCCGCATACCGGGTCGCTCTCGGCGACGAATCAAACAGGCTGGCCGACCTCACCTTTCGCGAGATCGCGGGCATCGAGCCACCAACTGAATTCACCAACCCGTGGGCGAGCGATGTCGCCGCTCACGATCATTCCTCTCTCTGGAGAAACGCATGAGTCTCACAAACCTGTTCGCCAAGATCGCTGGCCGTCACCAGGAACGCCAGCTGGCCCGCAAAGCCGACTTCAAGTCCCTGGTCAAATCCGTGGCCGACGGCCAAGAACCCGACCCGGACGAAGTCGAGCGAGTTCTGGCCGAGACCGGAAAAACGCTGGAAGACCTCCAGCACGCCGTCGAGCTGTACCTCAAGCGGCGAGCCCTCAAGGCCACGGTCGACCAGAAGCCCAAGCTGGAGAAGGAACGCGAGCAGATCGAAAAGCAGATCGGCCAAGCCAGCGATGCCCTGACAGCTGCCGAGAAGAAGTATAAGGAGGTGACCGATCCCCTCCTTGGCCAACGCGACGACATCCGCGATCAACTGCTGGAGATCGAACGGGCCAAGACCGAACTCGAACGCACCTGCGACGACCAAGACCTGCTGAACGAACTGGCTAAAGCCGAGCGCCAGCTCAACGTCCTTCACACCCGCCGCAACGAAACCGAGTTCGCCCTCACCGAACGCAAACGCCGACTGGCCGACCTGAAAGAGACCGCCCACCTCCTGGAACACCCCCAAGAGGTTTCAAACCGGGACGAGTCCGCCGTCCGCCAACAAGTCACCGACCTCCGCGACCGGGCAGCGCATCATGAGAAGGAGATCCCCGAACTGGCGAAGACGCTGACTGTGGTAGTCAACGAGATCGCGGCGACGGAGAAGGCGGTCGCGGGGCAGCGGGATCGGTTGCTGATGCCGTAGGTCTACTTCTCTGCTTGTCGTTTCTTCTTTTGCCTGCCAGGAGGCCGAGGCTCTTCTGGCAGCCATTCGGCGTCAACATAGGCGTGATTACCGCCTTCGGCTCGACCATCGCTGTCGACAGGACTGTGGACAACGCAGAGTACCTGGTACTCAAATCGACCGTATGTGACCCGCTCTCCAACGCAGGGAACCCGAGTGTGTTGAGCCCGGTTGAAAACGGTGGCGCGGGCCGGGGGAAAATGGCGGCGCGGGGTATGGGGGGATTGAAAGGCTGGGCTCTGGGTGAGCCTGGGAAT
>JAYTFV010000604.1:0-5226 GCA_043734065.1 Planctomycetota bacterium | reverse complement strand
TGGTGGGGGGATTACTGTTCTCTGGGCTGGGGTGGCTGATCCCTGCGGAAGTCGTCCAAGTGTGGGCTTTCAAACAAGCTTCTGCCAACGACTCTTACGCGCTCTTCGAGTCGCTGCGAATGGCCGAATCGCTGCAGTGGGCCGCGCGGTGGCTGGGGTTGGTGATGGCCGGGATGGGGCTCGTGCTCTGGCGGCAGCGCTCGCGCGTGGCTCCATGGATCGAGGGGGCCATGCGGGGCTTCTGGCGCGTCACTGCGGGGGACGACCCGGCCTCATTGGAGGGGCCAGTCCGTCCCCGGCTGGCGCGCATCGTCTCGACCATTAAACGTGTGGCGATTCTCTCCGCCCTCGTCCTCTCACTCGGGCACTGGGGCGAAGCGATTCGGCAGCGGTTCCGGGATTGGCCATATTATCGACTGAACAACGGGGACGAGGTGCTTCCCAACATCAGCGACTCCAATCGCGAGGTGATTCGTTACCTGCGGCTAGCCACCCCGGACCACTGCCGCATTCTGGTGGTGAGTGATCAGAAACTCTTCTTCTTGTCGTACTACCTGCGACCGAGGCAGTTGTACCATCGCATGCACCCCTCGGCGGAACATCTGATCCCCCAAGCCAACCAAGCCCGGCAACTGGCAGCGTATCGACTGGCCGATCTGCCACCGGATGCCTGGAACTGCCAGCCTGATTATGTCCTGGAATACTTCGAAGGCGCGGAGTATGTCGAACCCGCTCGATTGACCGAGGACTGGAGCTGGCTCGCCTTTTTCCGCGAAGGCGCGGACGACCCACAAGCCGTACCGGGGTATGTGGTCCGGCTGCGCCGCGGGCCGTTCACGGAGGACCGGCGATGATGGGATTCTGGATGGCGATGATCGCGGCCGCGGCAGCCACTCTCATGGGGCGGACGGTGATGGCGGTGATGGAGCGCGTGCTCCGAGCGGGCCACGCCGTTCGTTCCGCATCCGAGGTGTGGGGCTTGTCGATCCTGCTCGGGATGGGGTTCTCGGCGGGTGGGGCGTTCGTCTGGTCCGACCTGGGTGGTCTGCTCAATGCGGGGTTCTCCTGGGCGCAGATCGCGTTGAGAGTGGTCGTGGGCGTGGCCACGATCGCTGCCTGTGGGTGGTCAGTGCCCGTCGCGGTCCGTCCCGTGGAGTTGTCACCACTCGCACCCGGAGCGCTGGCCCGGGTCTGCCAAGTGGGGGTCGGCGTCCTGATCGTGCTGGCCTTCGTTCAGACCTTCCTGACCCCGCAACGCTTCTGGGACGAGCGCGCGATCTACGCGATCAAGAGCCGCGTCCTCTATGAATCCAAATCGATCGACGCCCCCGAGTTGAAGCATCCCGACTTCGTGCAGTATCACCCGCGTTATCCGCTGCTCATCCCGCTGCTGGAGCGGCACACATTCGCCCTCTGCGGTGAGGCGAACGACCGCTGGGCCAAGGTCTGGTTCCCGCTGATGTACGCCGGACTGGTGCTCAGTTTCGCCGGGGTGCTGTCGCGGCGATATTCGCCCGATGAGGGGTGGCTGATGGCGACGATTCTGGCCACGGTGCCGGTGCTCATGCCGAACGAGTATGGGTTCCTGTGTGCCCAGGCCGACGCCCCCATGGCCTGCTTCCACGGGGTGGCGGTGTTGATGCTCTGGGATGGGTTTCAGGAGGCTCCCGGCGGGGCGCGCCGCCGGAGTTTGTTCTATGCCTCAGCGCTGGCGGCCACTGCGGTATTCATCAAGGACGAGGGCCTGGCGTACATACTGGTGCATCTGCTCGCCTGGGGACTGGCCCTCGTGATCGGCGGCGGGTGGTTGGGCTGTGGTCCGGCAGGGGAGGGGAGACTCCGCAGCGTGGCTCGCCACCTCCTCTTGATGGTCGCGTTCGCCCTGATCGCCGCGGTGCTGCTCACCCCGTGGATGCTCCATCGGCGGAGCCTCCCGACCACCACTGAGATGCACTATTTCGAGCGTCTGGATGCCGGGCGATTACTCGACCGGCTGTCGACGCTGAGGTGGTCCATCCCGCATTTGTTGCACCGCATGTTCGGAGAGTGGCGGACATGGGGCCTGCCGTGGTGGATGGTGCTGCTCGCCCTGGTCACAGCCCCGCGCCGCAGCTTCGCGGGGCCGCAGCTGTTCCTGCTGCTCAATCTGCTCGGAGCGCTGGCTGCGCTTGTTGTCGCCGGGATGCTGGCTCCTGCGGAACTGGAGGAACACCTGGGCGGGTCGAGTGCGCGCTACCTGATGCAATTGGTGCCGGTCGCCGTCCTGTTCGTCGCCGCAGCCTGGGGCCGTGCGCAGCACGTTGTCACAGTAGCACGACGCTCCGCGTCGTGAGTGTCGCAATGCCCCGTCAACGCATCGCTCAACAGCGGCACCCGTCGGGTGTGTGCATTTGCCAATTGGCGGTACTCGTTCTCTCTTCTCCTTCTCCCCCACGATACGCGCTGCCTTCGGAGAGGACTCGACTGTGGGGGAGAGGGGGCCGAAAGGGGACCGCCAATGGGCGAATGCACCCGCCGGGAGGTGCATTCGCCGAGCGGCATTGAATCCCCGCCCGTGGATGCCTATCTTTGAGGTGCCTCTGCCCCTGCTTCAGCCCGTGCCCCTCATGACGTTCCGTGACCTCGAAATTATCTGCGAAGACGGGCCGGTGATCGCGGTCAACAAGCCGCCGGGACTGATTTCACAGGGGGCCCCGGTCGGTGTGCCGAGTTTGATTGGGCTGGTGAAAGACTATCTCAAGGACAAGTACAACAAGCCCGGCGAGGTCTACCTCGGCGTGCCGCACCGCATCGACCGACCAGTCTCGGGCGTCGTGGTCTTCTCCCGCAACTCCAAGTGTGCGGCCCGTCTGGCCGAACAGTTCGCCCTGCGCCAGGTCCGCAAGACCTACCTGGCTGTCCTCGAATGCCCCCCGACAGAGGACGCTGGCACGCTCACCGACTGGCTCTACCGCATCCCCGACCAGCCCCAGGTCATCGTCTGCGGCCCCGATCACGAGGACGCCAAGCAAGCCATCCTGCACTATAAAATCCTCAAGCGTACTAAGGGCCGAGCCCTCGTCGAGATCGACCTCGGCACCGGCCGCATGCACCAGATCCGCATCCAATTCGGCAGCCGAGGCTGGCCGATCATCGGCGACGACCAGTACGGTTCCACCCTGAATTTCCCGGGCACCAGCCGCGAAACCCAGCGCGAATCCCCCATCGCCCTCCACGCCGCCCGCCTCATCATCCAACACCCGGTGCGGTACGAACCGCTGCCCATCATTGCCCCGATTCCGCGAACTTGGAACGAGTTCGGCTTTGGAGTGGTGAAGCTCGACGACGGTTTGAAGCCCGCTTGATCGAGAGGCCGCTGCCATGCGAGTGACAGGTGCAGCCAACCGGTGCCTTGTCCTCCGTCCCAAGCTCTGCTTGGGACGGAATATCCCCGAAGCTCTGCTTCGCCGCGTACCCAACGACTCGGACATCGGAGACTGCAAACTCGTGCAGCAGCCAGAGTTCTCGACTCGAGGCTCTGGGGAACACTCAGCAGGGGAGAACGGGAGCTGGCACGCGGGCGAAGCGGAGCTTCGGGGATATGCGGTCCCAAGCGGAGCTTGGGACCGAGGGGAACGAATCCATCGTCCAGGTTCGTGGTCCCACCGTTGAAACGGTGGGCTATTGTCGGGTGTCCCTCCGGGACAGAAACCAGGAAGCCAGCGGGGTCGCCGCTGTCCTTATGTCTGGAGTGCTGCGAGGTAGTCACGCAAAACCGTCACTCGCTGCCAAAGATTATTCGGGAAATCCGCCACCAAGTGAGCAACCTCAGCGTCCGAGGAGAGCTTGGTAGCATCTTCAATGCTCATTCCGTATGAGTGCGCCGCGGTGTTCCGGAGCTTCTTGAGACCTCGCAGAAACTCGAAGTGCGGCTTGTAGTTGGATTCTGTCGGATCGAGTTTTGGTACGACTTTCTTCAACGTCTCGATTTTGGCGTGAAAGGTCAGGTTGTTCTCGATGACTTCTTGAAAGTCCTCGGCCCGAACTGGGGCAGCGAAGTACCGAGTGAGCAGCTTGGTGATCTCCTCTTCAGCGAGTGCGGCGAAGCTGATGATGTTGCCCTTCTTCTCGGGATCCATGATGCCGCTGATGAGGTCCAAGTGCTTTTCCGCCTTATCGAGCGTCAAGAACTTCTTCAGCTCTTCTGGGATATCCATGTCGTAGCTCCACTCAGAACGCCCTGCTCGCGGAGCAACGCTAAAGCTCACATGCCCCGCTCGCCAGCGTGCCCCTGCGATGCACGCCTAACCGTAGGCTGCCCTGACCTGCAAATCATGGACGAAGACGTACCCATTGACGATCTCGTGCCGAATGATTCGGCCATCCTTCACGGGCGACTTTTCGTTGAAATCTTCGAACCGGTCGTTGCTGAGGACGTATGTGAGTTCGCTCGCGCTCGCCAAGTCGAGTACCGTCTCGTCGGCCATGCGGCTGGAGACGACAACATGCACCTTTGCGTGGTTACCAAGTCGTTTCTGAAGCCCGGAATCATCGACATTCAGAAGCCTGCGGATCGCAGAATCGAACACGATGACTACTGCACAGATTCGGGACAGTAAGGGCAGCAGCGTATCAATGGCGGACAACCCGATGAACGTGCTGCCCTCGTAGCACAGATTGTTTCCGTCGATGACAATCGTGTCGATCTTTCGAGCGGCCTTCGCGGCAATGTCCTCCACCCGCCGCTTTGCCTTGTCGAGGTCGCGTTCCGATTGCTGGACTTCCCTTTCGAAATGCCGGATGTCATTTTCCATCTGTCGGATTTCCTTCTGACGTTCGCGGATAATCGAACCTGGGCTACCTTCGTCGAACCTGCGCTTACATTCTTCGTGTATGATGCGGCGTTTATTGCGGGACTCGGATTCATCGCCGTTGGCGGACGATAGTAGCTGCTCAAAATCTTGAGCGGCGACGAGATCCGATTCGGCGCGACGCTTCCTCGATTCCAGGTCAGGCTTGCTCGATTCGGCGCGATGCTTCCTCGATTCGAGGTTCTGCATCTCCTGCAATAGCGGTGCGAGGATCTCATCGACTCGGCATTTGCGGTCAGCGGCAACTCCCAGTTCTTCCTTTTTTTGAGCAATGCTCTGCTTAACCTGGGCTTCGCCCACACCCCAGAGGTTTTGGTGTGCGTCGGTGGGAGTGCTTGAAAAACACGGCGTGTCTCGGGACGATGGAGTTGTTCAC
>JAYTFV010000603.1:0-2651 GCA_043734065.1 Planctomycetota bacterium | reverse complement strand
CGTAGCGGGAAACCCTGGGTTTGCGATCGATGACTCGAGTTCCAACCCCCACGGGGTTGCGTCAGGCATGTGACGCAACCCCGTGGGGGTTGAGGGGATGACCCGGTCCGTCCACCCAGGGTCTTCCGCTGCGCGGCCGACCCTGGGCTATAAGGCGAGACCCCGTGGGGGTCGATGTCCTGGCGAATTCTCCATGCACCGACGTTTTGGACGCACACACACATGACCTCTGGTATGACGAAGGCCGCAGCATCCCGCGCCTCACCGCCCGCGCCGGACCAGCATCAGCCCGCCGATAATCAGCACGCCTCCGATTTTCTGATGCGGCGTCACCGGCTCACCTCGAAAGAACCAGGCTGTCGCGATCGCCACCACCGGGACCAGATTCTGGAACACTGCCGCCTGAGCTGCTCCCGAATGCCGGACGCCATAACTCCACATCGGCAGAGCCAGACCGGTCGACAGCACTCCGGCATACACCAGCGGAATCCAGACACTCGTCTCACGCAGCTGCGGCAAATTACTGCTCAGCGTGGTCGCAGCCAGCGCGAACTGAAACGGCAGCATTGTCACCGAGGAGATCGCCGAGAGCCGCATCGGCGAGACGTACGGCAGCACCTTGCGGCTCTGCACCGTGGCCCAGGCCCACGTCAGAGCGGCCAGCAGCATGAAACAGTTCCCGACCAGAAGACTGCTATCCCCGCTCACCCCCTTCTCCAGAGCCACGATCATGGTCCCCGTGAAAGCCGTCGCCAAGCCGATCTTGGCCTGTCCGCTCAGCGTCTCTTGGAGCAGGAATCTCGCCAGCACAGCGGTCCACAGCGGGACCGTGGCCATGATGAGCGACCCATTGCCAGAGGCCGTGCGCGAGATCCCCAACAGGAACATCCACTGGTAAATCCCCGAGGCGATCACGGAATACAGGAGTACTTGTTTCCACAGGCCCGGCGGCTGTTCGACGACCGGACTTATCTCCCGGGCGGCGAACAGCACCAATACCAGAGCCGACAGCAACAGACGCATCGCGTTGAACGCAAACGGCTCGATCCCCTCCAGCCCGCTCTTCATGACGGGGATATTCACGCCCCAAATCACAGCGACTCCCAGCAGCGAGAGATCGGGCCACATGGAACGCAGGGGAGGTGCCGCAATCTCGGACGGCAGCACTGGCGGAGCTTCCGGGGAGTTCGCATCGATCGACATTTCAGAACTCCGCTGAACTGCTGTTCCCGGTGCCCCTCGAAGTCATGTGTCCAGGCGAGACACGACACGGGGAGGCGGGTTATATCACGTTCACGCCCCCGCCATGTAGGATTGGACCAGCTCGCTGGGAGCGCTGGGTGCATTCGCCAATTGGCGGTACAGCGTCATCTCTAGCCCCCTCTCCCCACAGCCATGTCCTCTCCGAAAGTCATGCCGCCAGTGGGGAGAGGGGGCAGACGGAGTACCGCCAATGGGCGAAGGCACCACGCCCAATGGCTCGCCTGTGAGCGGCTTGGCGCAGGTCGTGCCTCCCCCGACACTGCTTCCACGAAAGCCCCCCATGCACCCCGCCGAACTCCCCATCTCGGAACTGCTCCAACAGTGCGCGGTCGTGCATACCCGCCGATCCGGTCCCGGGGGCCAGCATCGCAACAAGGTCGAGACGGCCATCGTCCTCACGCACCGCCCCACTGGCCTCAAAGCCGAGGCCAGCGAACGTCGCAGCCAGGCCGAGAACCTGGATGTCGCCACCGGGCGGATGCGGCGGACCTTGGCGGTGAGCGTGCGCACCTACCGCCCGCTGGGCCTGCATCCGAGTGAGCTGTGGAAGTCCCGCCTGCGGGGCACGCGGATCGAGATCAATGCCGAGCATGCCGATTTCCCGGCCTTGCTCGCCGAGTCGCTCGACCTTCTGGCCCAAGCCGACTGGAACGCCCCCGAACTGGCCCCTCGCCTGGGGACCACGCTCAGCCAGCTCGTGAAGTTTTGGAAGAAAGAGCCGACGGCTCTGGCTCGCTTGAACACAGAGCGAGCCCAACGCGGGCATGGACGATTGGAGTAGCCCTCCCCCCGATCCCCCCGTGGCGTCGTGGCAGCGCTCACTGACAGGCTGGCCCGCCTGAACCAAGAGCAGACCCGCCCGATGCGATGGCTTCCCGTTCGCTGTCGAGGATCCTGGACTACCGAAAAAAACAAGTGGGCGTTACAGGGATCGAACTGGATGCCACAAGTCCATACGCAGAAAGCGTATTACGTCAGACCGGGAAACAGGTTGACGTAGAATCTAACGCATTGGAGACGGGGATCGATCAGGCGGGGTGGTCCAGACATCGCTTTGGATGTCTGGGTGACGAAGGAACAAGAGGGACTGGATGGTCTACGATTTCTCTGTAGCCTCCTGTTGTTCCGCAACCCAGATGCTCGAAGCCGCATCTGGGCCACCGCGCCTTGCTGCTGTTCGTCACTCTGTGCGACAATCACCCTGCAAAGGTGATGCCGGTGAAACTCTCAAGACCAACTCGCCGAATGTCGACCCGCCTCAAACGGTGCTTGTGGCTGGTGCTGGTGTATTTCTCGATGCGTGGAGTGGAGCAGTCTTCACGGCGGCCCATGTGGACGCGCGAGCTGCCAAAAGCTTATCAAACGGAGATGGTGGGCTGGATCGACGA
>JAYTFV010000602.1:0-6053 GCA_043734065.1 Planctomycetota bacterium | reverse complement strand
TACTCGCCGAGACCAAGACCTGGGACGGCAAGCACTCGACCACCCAGATCGAGGTCACGGTCGTCTACTTCCTGCCCAAGGACCGACCGCCGCTCCCCGACTGGAAGGAGCGGGTCGACTACTTTGCCCGACGCATCACTGAGTTCCATACCCGCGAGTTCGATCAGCAGTCGACCCTCACCACAACCGTCCGCCCAGAGCCGTTTCGCTCCGCCCGCACCACAGCCCAACTGCGGAGCGGAGACGGCGATTTCATCTTCTTTCAGACGCTGCGCGAGGTGAACGACACCCTCCAGTTCGGAAGTGGTGAGCACAAGGCGTTCCCGATTCTGCTGGTTCTGAGCGACATCAACTGGAAGCCGCTCGACGATTTCTACCGCCTGCATCCGGGGCCGAAGGGGTTGGAGTTCGAGGGGAACTTGAACGCCGGTCGCCACTTTCCCGGGGCCACTTCGGGAGGGGCGCGGGCCACGTACCTCGCCGATCGCGGGGTCGGCTGGGGGTTGGTGAGTGCGGATGGCTGGCGGGTGCCGTACTCCGGAAGCGACTGCGTGGTGTATCACGAAGGGGTCGGCCACACGGTCGGGTTGCCGCATCCGGATGAGGGGAACAACTCGGTGATGAGCCTGGGTCAGTACCACGGCTGGATCAGTGAGTCGTTCCTCAACGACGACCAGAAAGAGCGGCTCGGTTGGAAGGCCATCGAAGCCGCCAAGACTCCGGGGCCGTCCCTGTTCACGAAGTTTCGGGCCGTTCCCGAACCGGTGGTGCCGCGACCGGGGCAAGAGGTGCTACTGAAGTGCGACTGGCCCGAGGGGGCGAAGCTGCAAACGCTGCGGGTGAAGGTGCAGACCGGCCTGTGGGGGCCGTGGCATGACATCCACTCCCCGGTGAATCCCGACGGTACGGTCCCCAGTGCGATCTCGCTGGGAACCTATGATCGCCCGACGCCACTCAGCTACCGGATCGATGCCTCGACGAAGGACGGACAGAAGGTGGAACTCTGGGGCTATCTCCAAGTCCGCGCCAAGGACGACGAGCCACCCCTCCCCGCTGAGTTGACGGCTGATCTCGCGCCCGCCTCGACTGATATCTCCCAGCCCAACCAGCCGGGTGTGGCGAAGGGCACGGAGATCGAACTGCTCCCGCTGGTCGATCTGGAGCAGGACGGCGTCTCAGGGAAGTGGACGAAGGGGGAGGACGGCCTGACCTCGCCCAAGCAATACGGAGCGCGGATCGAACTCCCCTACTCTCCGCCCGAGGAGTACGACCTGACCGCGATCATTGAGCCGCTCGATGAGCCAAACGGGTTGATCCTCGGTCAGCGCAGCGGCGAGCAAAGATTCCTCGTGCTGCTGGGTTATCAAACCGGGAAAACCTCGCAGAGTGCGATTGAGAACATCGACGGGAAGAACGTCGGCAACGTCTCCACGGTCGCTGGCCCCGTGTTCGTCCAGAACCGACCAGCACAAGTCATCTGCTCCGTCCGCAAGACGGGTGTCACCGTGCGTGTTGATGGTCGCGTCGTGATCGACTGGACCGGCGAACCGAAGCAACTCGGCCTCGGCGAGTATTGGGAGACGCCTCACAAGGAGACGCTATTCCTGGGAGCCTACAACTGCCGCTTCCTGGTGTCGCGGATGACACTGACACCGGTGACGGGGACGGGGAAGCCGCTGCGAGGTTCGGGCAAGTAGTTCTGCCTCTCATCTTGCAACTGACTAATTCTGAGGAGAACTCATGACTCACGACAATGAAGCGAATTCCACAGAGGATGACCACCCGCGTCAGCCGGGCTGGATCTCGATGGGGGTGGGTCTGCTCATCGACCACAGTGCCTTTGTCGCCCTGTTGATTATCGGTGGTGGGATCGCCGCCGTGATGGCGGTCCCCGCGATTCAAGATGCTCGCGAAGCCGCTCATCGGGAACAGTGTAAGCAGAACCTGAAGCAACTCGGATTGGCGCTTCACAACTATCAAGCTGTGCCACAGGCACTCCCCATACCGGAGGTGCCGGACCCCACCGGTGAGCCCAGCCCGCAGACTGTACCGGCCCCGTAACCCGTCCGGTTCAGCCCACTCGTTGGGTGGAGTCTTCAGGATCGAGACGGCCGTCCCTGAACAGACCGACTCTCCAACGGACGGCTGACGACTTCTCCGTCACTCGCTATTGTGCCCGGAGCAGGTTTGTTCCCTCCTCTTCCCATGCAAGACTCCCTCACCGTGCCGACCGCCGAGATTGAAGACACCTACGCCGAGGCGTTTCGCAGTATCTATGCCGAGGTGCTGGTCACAGCCCGCGACCGGAAATGGCTCGACCACGCGGTCCAGGCTGCGACCGGGCATGCGAGCAGTTCGATCCTGTGCGACTGCGAGGCGGGGCTGGACCGGTACGTGGGGCCGGGCGGGGACGAGTCGTTCGCGACGCCGGATGGACGACCGGGGGCGATCCTGCAGTTTCATGTGCCGAGGTTCAAGAAGGAGCGCGAGGCAGTGCTGGAGCGCGTGCTGCTGGCGCGGTTGAGCCAGAACGTGCTGACCTGCCCGACGACGGCCTGCTTCAGTTTGCAGGCGACCCAGAGCTACTTCAAACTCGGGCGGAAGATCGCCCTGTTCGGGGATGGCCATCAGTTCCGGGCGCAGCGTTTCGGACGCAAGGTGTGGGTACTCCCGATCATGATGGGGGAGTTCGTCATCGATCGCCAGTTCGGGTTTCGCGAGGGGATCATGGGCGGCAACCTGTGGTTCTTCAGCGAGACGGTCGATGCGGCCCTCGACGCGGCGGAGCGGTCGGTCGCGGGGGCCAGCCAGGTGCCGGGGGTCATCCTGCCATTTCCGGGCGGGGTGGCGTCGAGCGGGTCGAAGGCAGGAAGCAAGTACTCGTTCCTGATCGCCAGCACGAACGACCCGTACTGCCCGACGCTGAGGGAGAAACTCGGCGAGGCGACTCGCATACCGCCCGGCGTGACCTCGATCAGCGAGATCATCATCAACGGGTACGACCTGGAGACGGTCGCACGGGCCACGCAAGCAGCCATCGAGGCGGCGCAGCACACGCCCGGCCTCGTCAAGATTTCGGCCGGGAATTACGGGGGCCGCCTCGGGAAAAACTTTGTGTACCTGCGACCAGAGAGCCAGCCGAGTGCGTGACTCGTCGGATATATCCGTTGGAGTCCAGGCTTTAGCCTGCCTCCCTGCACCCCGAGGCAGGCTAAAGCCGGAACTCCCACGGTCTCACGATTCCGTCCCTGCCATGGGCATCGGGACGAAAACACGTCTCGTCTCAAAACTTTGTCAAAGAACTCACAAGATTTGTCGATATTTCTCTTGAGAAATGGATTTCGAATGGATAGCGTGAGGAATGTATTGATTCCCCGGTCGAGAACGGACTCTCCGCAGCCGATGGCTGTGTTGCACGCACTTTGATTCAACACCTGGATTGACCGTGTTGCAGTGATTCCAAGGCCAGTAAGCGGCCCCGCAGGTGGGACCGTGTTCGTGGGAGACTCGCGGTAGACGCGAGCAGGCAATGGGCCACAGCCCCTTGCCGAATGGGAGGATCCAGTCATGGACAATTATACGACTCGACAATCCGTGGGACCGGTCGACCCGGTCGAAGAAATGAAGCTGAGGACGTGGGCCCGGACGCACTACCAGCCGCCCAAACAGCGTGACACGAAGTGGCACCCGGTCGTCCTGGACGAGATGGGCCGTAAGGATCAGGAACAGCTGGGCTAATGGCCCATAGTCCACGTTCGCCAGTGAGGGGCGCGTTTCCAATGTGCCCGTGTCCTGGGGGAGCGTAAATCGAGTTGCCTCAGATCCCCCGTGAATTCACAGGGAACTGATGGTCGCAAGAAACTCAAAAAACGCAAAAGAGAGACTCTCCTTTTGCGTTTTTCGAGTTACTTGCGGCTATCCCGATTGGAAACCTGCTTCAGCATCGGGTTGGGATCCCAAGCTTTCGACTGTCCCGGAGCAGCCTAAAGGCTGAACTCCTACTTCAGGTGGTATCAATGCAAACAGCCGCCCCGAAGGACGGCTGTGGGCGAATGGGTGTTTCTGTTACTTGGCAGCGGGAGCGGTGGTGCCGAGTTTCTGCTTCTGCTGCTTGACGAGGCGAGACTTGGTGCGGGCCGCGGCGTTCCGGTGAATCAGTCCCTTGGCAGCTGCGCGGTCAAGCCGCTTGACGGCAGCTCGCAGGTTGGTCTCCAGGGCCTGGGCATCAGGGGTGGGTTCGGCCAGAGCGACTCGCACCTTCTTAATCGCAGTGCGGAGGGTCGAGGTCGCTGCGCGGTTCCGCAAACGACGCTTGATGTTCTGACGGAGTGCCTTCTCGGCATTGACGTTGTTTGGCATCTCGTAACTTCTTGCCTGGCAACAGGTTCTACGGCGCTGTCGGAGTCTCTGGGAGACATGCTTCCTCGGACAATCCGGGAAAGGACTCGGGATTCTAAAGCATGCGGGAGAGAGATGCCAGTGTTCGGGGGCGGAATTTTCCAGACTCAGCCGTCAGAGGGAATCAATCCCAGCAGTTGGCAGCCATGCACGTACTTCGAACAGCGGGTCGCTGGCAGGGTCAGCGGGTGCAGCATGTCGCGGAGTTCATGCTCTCGGCCAAGCGGGGTCTTGCCTTCCAACACGGCCAGCCTTTCCATCCGGCACGGGAACTCCATCCGCAGCCGCTGCTGCCCGAGTTGCCGGTAGAAGGCCAGGTCGTAATCGATCGTCACTCGGAGTAATCCGTCGAGCGACGCGAAATGCTCCCGGCGATATTCCACGACCACGACCGGCTCCGGATTCGCCAGGACATCGAACGCTCGCGGTGTCGGAGTGGCATGCAGGATCGCGGGTATCAACTCGGCATAGTCCCGCTCACCGACCGGTTCGTTGGCTCGCAAGCGAAAGCGGTGCTTCCCGGTCACGCGGTTGTTCCGCCATTTGACCTCCAGATACAGGTCGCGTCCCGGCAGTAACTGGTCGTACCAGCGCAGCCGCAACTTGCGCCGCAGTCCCAAGCCGTCGACGTTGGCATGACAGGCCGACAAGCGGGGATCGTCGAAATACAGGCTGCGAACCGTCGACACCCGCTGGTTGTGAACGAGGCGGCGACCGTTCGACTCCAGCAGGTGGCGAATGATGTCGAGGTCGACCCGGTCAAACGTGAACTTGGTTTCACGTCGCACCGCGAGGTCGGAGCGGGTCTCGCCCTTGTCGAGCAGATGGAAGTGGAGCGGCATCAGACCAGCGAACTCAGGTTGACGAACGACAGCTCACAGTCCGGCAATTGATCCCGCAGCTTCGAGATCAGACGGGCCGTTTCCGCGGGGCTGGACTGTTTGATTCCGATCCGGACCTGCCCGCGCGTGCCTTCGATGTCGAATCGCTGGAGAGTGTACGAGCCGCAGGTCCGCTCGATGATCTGTAAGACTCCCGCCTCCTCTGAATGGGAGAATCGCGCTGCGGCTCCGGTGATTGTCAGCAGCAGATTCTGATCCCGACGCCCCTTCCCGGCGAAGTGCATCCCCACAATGAAGATCGAGGCGACCAGCACCAGCGCCACCGCCAGCAGCGGTTGCTCCGCTCCCAAAGCCAGCCCGACCCCGATGCACAGAAACAGGTAGACCAGCTCTTCCGGCTCCTTGATCGCCGATCGAAACCGCACGATCGACAAGGCACCGACCAGTCCCAGCGACAGCGCCATGGAGGTCTTCACCACGGCGATGACCCCGATCGTGACCAGCGTCAGCAACGGAAACACCCGCGTGATCGACTCGGCATCCGACGGCGACGCCCCAAACTTCCGGTACAAGAACCGAATGTACAACGCCAGTCCCCCACCCACGAGCAGGTACACCACCAGCGTCACCGCCGAGGTGTCATGCGCGATCGACAGCGCCTCTCGCAGCTGTTGCCCGGTCTCCTGGATCTGCTGTTGTGCATCAATTCCCATCGAGTTGGCATCCTACTGAAGGGGAATCCGGTCCGGGACGGTGTGCGTCCCGCGATTCCGTTGGGGATTCTGGCGATTCGCGGGCGATTTGTCGCGGGGG
>JAYTFV010000601.1:0-4868 GCA_043734065.1 Planctomycetota bacterium | reverse complement strand
TTCTTCTGACTGACGACTGACGACTGACTACTTCTTCTCCGCGATGGCTTCATAGTACCGCCGGATTTGGGCTTCGTACTCGGGGAGGAAGCTGTCGCTGAGAGAACGGAACAGGGCTTCGCGTTCGCGGGCCGGGAGGTGGCCCCAGAAGCTGTTGGCCCGGGCACCGGGGGCCAGGACGCCGGAGCCGGGCAGCGTCGGGCCCTCCACGTTTTCGCTCGACTCCGCCGAGTTCTGGTCATCGGCCCGGCGACCTCCGCTGCCGGTCGGGTCCGAGGAACTCGACTCCGCAGGCTGCTCATTCTTCGGATCGGAAGGCTCCTGCGAGGACGAGGAGTTCTTGTTCTTCGAAGACGAGTTGTGGCTCGATGACGATTGTGAGGCGGCCGCCAAGAGATCTTTCAGTCGATCAACCGCGAGTTGCTGGCTATGCACCGCCTCGGGCGTCGGCTCATCGCCGTCGAGTTCCTGGACCGCTCGATCCATGGCCGCCAGTGCTTCGTCGAGCAGCACCTCGGCGTCCGAAGGTTCCTCGGCCAGCGCCTCGGCACCAGGAGTGGGGACATCCGCGCCGGGTGCTTCGGGCTGTGGGAGAGGCGAGTCTTTCGGTGGTGATGTCTGAGCAGGAGCCGGATCACTCGCCGCCTCAGCCGGCTCGGCCTCCGACACCGGCGGGGGAGTCGGCTCAGCGGCGATGGCCGATGAGACCATCGCAAAAATAAAACTTGCTGCCACGATCCAGAAGAGACCGTACGACGGACACTCTTGTCCGTCGCGCGTACGACGGACAAGGATGTCCGTCGTACCGCGATCCCACCCCGCAGGGGTCGAAGCCAATCGCCGGTGGTTGAGTGAAGCGATACCACCGGATTGCAAGCTTAAATCGTCTTCCGTATCCCGAAGGGATTCCAGCCAATGTGGGCCTCTCAGGCTTTCCGGTGGTGTCGCTGAGCTCGACCACCGGCTATGGGCTGCAATCCCTTCGGGATAACTGGCCAGCAGGCTCTCGTTCTCCCCGCCGAGTCCTCCTGAAAAACCCTGCCTGCTGTCGGGGTGAATCGTCAATTGCGTATTCTTCACGGTTGTCCCTCCAATGCGTCTTGACCTGACTCATTCTCCAACATCGAACGGGCCGTCTCCACCAGTTTCTTCTGCCGCTCTCGCAGTTGCCGAAACTCGACCAGTTGGTCGGTGGTCAGATCATGTCCGCTGGACTTCAGATCCACCAGTGTGCGGGTGCGGAGGAGCAACTCCTCCTGCATCCGCAACAGCAGTCGTACCTCGACCGCCAGCAGGGGCGAGGACGGCTTCTGATTTCCGTCTGGTCCTGCCTCCGGTGGCTTCTCGCTACCCGGATTCGGCAACTGCGGAGTGGGTGATTTCGCCGATGGCAAGCTGGCGATGAACTGCTCGAGCAGCGTCTCTCCGGCCCGCTGTTCGGTCTGCGTCAAGGCCCCGGCATCGCGATCATCCAGGCGTTTCGCGGCAGCTGTGAAATGCTCGGTGGCCATATTCAGGCACAAGCCCATCACCCCCGTTGACCCGAGTTCCTCGCCAGCCTGCTGCGTGCTGCTGGCGACATCGCGCTGGCTGTCGGCCACGCCCTGCACTGACTTGAGTTGGCTGCGGGTCCACTTGCCCTGCGTGACGCACAGCTCCTCCACGCGGATCGTCTCATCTCGCGTCGACTTCGCGCGTTCGAGGATCGCGATCACCAACTGGCCGACAGCGCTCAGCCGTTCCTGGTCCGCGCGCTGGCTGGCGTCCTGGAGTTCGTCATCCAGCGACTCACGGGCTTGCTCCAACTCATCGAGAGCCTCGGACTGGCGCTCCAGCGACTGCGTGACCTGGTCCTGCTCCAGCGTCTCTCCGGCCTCTCGCATGCGTTCGCCGGCCCGCTTCGTGGCGGACGCGGAGTCCTGATGCTGTTCACGCCGCAGACGCTGAGCCAATTCCGCTGTCTGCTGCTCAATCTCCTTCTGCAGCTTCAGGAGTTCTGCCTCCTCAGCAGCCCGCTGGCTGTCGGAGGTGGGGCCGGGCAGAGCCTCGGTCCGACGCCGCAACTCGGCTTGCTTCTGGCGGAGAGCCGTGGTCGCTGCGATCGACCTTCGCAGTTCATCGACCTCGCTCTGCGCAGTCTGCATCCGTTCTTGATCGAGGGCCTTTCGCAGTGTCTCCAGGGACTCGATCAGCTTTTGCTGGGCATCGGTCGCCGACTGCACATGGTTCTGACGAAGCTCGTCTGAGATGCCCCGCATCGTGGCCGCGACCGACTGTTCTAACAGGCGTTTGGCCATCGCAGCAAAGGCCGCGGCGTCAGCCCCCTGCTCCGTCTGGCGCGTGGCGTCTTCCAGTTGCGTGGTCAGCTGTTCGACATCGCGGGCGAGAGCCGCTTGACGGTCGGCAGCGCGGGCAAGGTCGGCTTGTTCTTGCGTCGAGAGGTCGGGCACGGTCTTGCCAGAGGTCTCCTTTCCGACGGTCAGCGATTGCTCGCGGAGGGCCTGCTGACGACCGACGACATCGGCGAACCGCTTCTGGAAATCCTGGTCGCGCTGCCACTGCGCCAGTTCGGTCGACAGTGCGGTGAGGTCGTCGAGCACCCGCTGTTGACCTGCATGGGCCAGCCGGAGGGCGGCATTGGTCTGCTCTTTCGGCGGTGATTTGACTCCCGGTTTCCGCACCGCTGCCTGGCGCGTGGCCCCCAACTGCTTCTCGATTTCAGGCAGAACTTCCTCGGCCAGCGGAGTCAGCGCCGCCTCCCACTTGGCCAGCGCATCGGTGACGGCGGGATCGGTCAAGCGGTTCTGTTCCAGTTCCCGTTGCAGAGCCTTCAAGTCGGCCAGTATGCCATGCGGAGCGAGGGCCAGTTCGCGAGCGATCTCCTGTTGCCCGGCCTGCACGCGATCGAGGTCCAACTCGTCGGACGGACGCAGCCTGCCGACCGTCTTCCATTGCTCGACAATCTCGCGGGTCGACTGCTCGAGGGCGGCTTGCCGATCCTGGAGCGGGGCGATCCGCTGGGCGATCTGCATCTGGCGTCCGCTGAGTTCCTGTTGCTTCTCCTCGGGGGTGAGGATCGACACGACGCGGGTGGCGCTGCGACCTACCTGCCCCAGCGACCCGTTGAGGTTGTACGCATCCGTCGCCTGCAACCAAAACCGCACCTGCGAACCGGGGACGAGCGCCAGGTCCGCGAGGTTCCACGTCGTGCGGATCGACTGCACCGTCGAACCGGTCTGGTCCGGGTTGAGGAGGACCGCGTGCTGTTCCGTCGTGGCCAGTCCCTCGGGCGACATCACCGGGAGTTCATAGACCAACTCGACCCGGTGCAGACCCAGGTCGTCACGGGCCTCCCCCTCGATCGGGATTTCGGCCAGTGCGGTTACACGCACATCGCTCGTCGGGACCAGCAGTGACACCACCGGCTCCTGGTCGGCGACACCGCGAATCTCGTAGCGTGGCGGATTCGCCGCTCGCAACCCATACGGGTCGACCAGATCGAGCCAATAGGTCGATCGCTCGGCGTTGGCCAAGGTCCACTCCAGAGTGAACTCCCGACTCTCGGAGTTGAGCGGGATCGTCTTGCGAGGATCGTTGCCAGTGTTGAGCAGCACCGACTTCAACGGAGCCACCGCCCGGCAGCGAATCTCGACCTGGCTGCCGACCAGTCCCTGCACATGCCCGACCCCGCTCGTGGCGGTTTCAACGGGTCGACCCGTATAAGGTGGCGGCGTAATCGTGATCTCGAACGACTGCACCCGAGGCGTCGGGACCACATCCACCTCAATCCACGGAGCCCGGTCATCATCGCCCCCGTGGACGCGAAACTGAAACGGCTCGGAGGTCGGTAAGCTGGCCACCGCCACGGGATGCGGATTCCCCTGCTTGTCGCTCAGTGTCGTTTGACGGAGTTCTCCGCGATCCGATTCGCCCGACTGCGACTGGCGATCGAACAGCACCTTGGCGGGGAGCGAGCCGCTGCGGTTCTCGATATAGAGCGTCAGCGGCTCACCCTGACCGGTCCGGAGCGCCGGAGCGCGAGCGGTATCGAGCGGCTCCAATTCGCTGTTCAAGTACACCAGCGTCGTCCGGCGCGGCCACTCCAACTCCACCAGAGGAGCCACCAAACGAGTCGCTCCCACGCGGGTCAACTCCAGCGAAAGAACCGCCAGCAGCCCGAGAATCGCCAAGGCCAAACCCGCGACACCCACCGCTCCGTACGTCCGCTGCGGAGCCACGACCGAACGCCACGGAACCGTCGCCAACTGCAACTGGGCCCGGCTGACGGTGACTTGTTGAAGCAGCGGGGCTCCCAGCGTGGTCGAGAGTTGAGCCGAGTTGAACTCGACAGCGGAGGTCAGATCCGGTGTGAGAATCGGCCACTGCCGGTGAATCACGCGGGCCAGTTCGAGGTCGGTCAACGTCGCCCGTAGCGGTCGAACGAGATATCGCCACCCGACCGCCAGGATCGCCGCCAGCCAGAGGAGCGTGGGGATCACCCGCCCGGCCACAGTCTGCCAGCGGGCGAAGGCATCGATCGTCCCCAGCGCTACACCCAAGCCGATGACCACACCCAGCAACGCCGTCACCCCACGCACGAATACCCACCGACGCGCCCGGCGTCGAAGTGTGTCGAGTTCCTGGGAGAGACTGGGCATTGGTGCCGTGATGAGGATAGGAAGCAGACCCGAAACGATTGTACGCCAAAAAGGCTGGGCTTCTCAATCGGATTCCAGGATGTCAACATCCAGCCTGCGGTGCGACAGCGAGCGGGTGGACGTAAGTCCCCCGTGTTGCTCGACACTCAAGTGCCCCGTCAACGCTTGGTTTGGGTGTTGGAGTCCAGGCTTTAGCCTGCTCCGGAGCAG
>JAYTFV010000600.1:0-2637 GCA_043734065.1 Planctomycetota bacterium | reverse complement strand
AAAAGTGTGGCGATGAACCGCCGCCGCTGCGGCTGGAACGAAGCCACCCTGCTCGAAATCCTTACGGGGGCCAAGACTTAGTGACCGCTGGCCCTGGGGCGATTGGGGTCAGTCTTTCTTCCTTTTCACTGTCGGTTGACCAGCGCTGCAATGTAGCCGAGTGGCTTGGTTACAGCATTGTATCACCTAAATCCCCAACCTGGGCAGCGAAGCCCCGGCCTTGGGCAGGGTGACGAGTTGAACACCGGTCACGTCCTTGTGCCCCTGGACTTCGCTGAGGGCCTGCGCCGACGGCTCGTTGTCGAGGTTCAGGATCGCGATCGCGTTGCCGCCGGGGGAGCTTTGCTCGCGGCCCAGGGCCATACAGGAGATGTTGACGTTGTGCTTGCCGAATGTCGTGCCGATGGCCCCGATCAGGCCCGGCACGTCGCGGTGGCGGTAGACCAGCATCAGGCCGTCGAGGTAGGCGTCCATCTGGTAGTTATCGAGCTTCACCAGCCGCAAAAACTCGTTGCCGAACATCGTCCCGGCTGCGGTCAGTTCGCCCTGGTCGGTGATAATCGTGGCGGAGACGAGGGTCGAGAAGGCTCCGGCTTTGACCTCGGTGCTGGTGCTGATGTTCAGCCCGCGATCCTGGGCGACCACCTCGGCATTGACGATGTTGACCCCGCTGTCGAGGGCCACATCCATCAAGCCCGTTGTGAAGGCGTTCGCCAACAGCTTGGCGGGCTTCGAGGCGGCCTCGCCTCGCAACTGAATCTTGGCCCCCTGGATCGCCTTGCCTTTGCTTAATTGAGCCAGCAGCAACCCCAGCCGGTAGGAGAGGTCGAGGTACGGCTTGACGGTCTGCATCTCGCTGGCCGAGATACTGGTCATGTTGACCGCACTGCGGATCTCGTTGCGGACCAGGAACGCCGTGATGAGTTCAGCCGCTTCGATCGCGACCTGCTCCTGAGCCTCATCCGTCGAGGCCCCCAGGTGCGGAGTACACAGCACGTTCTTGAGCTTCGGCAACCGGTCGTCGGGCTTCGGCGGCTCGCTCGTGAACACGTCGATCGCAGCGGCTGCGACGTGGCCGGACTCGATGGCGTCGGCCAGGGCGTTCTCGTCGATGATGCCGCCGCGAGCACAGTTCACGAGCCGCACCCCCTTCTTCATGGAGGCCAGACGAGCGGCGTTGATCATCCCCATCGTCTCGGGAGTGGCTGGGGTATGCACGGTCAGGAAGTCGCACTTCGTAATCATCGCGTCGATGTCGCGGTACAGTTCGATCCCGAGTTCGGCGGCTTTCTCGGCGGAGAGGAACGGGTCGTAACCCATGATCTTCATCTCCAGACCTTGAGCCCGCTTGGCGACAGACAGCCCGATCCGTCCGAGGCCGATCACCGCGAGAACCTTGCCCGACAACTGGACTCCGGTGTAGCTCTTGCGGTCCCACTTCCCCTCGCGGACCGACTGGGAGGCCGGGCCGATGTGGCGGGCCATCGCCATCAGCATGGCAACGGTGAGTTCGGCGGTGCTGGTCGTGTTCCCCGCGGGGGTGTTCATGACCACGATCCCCTGCCGAGTCGCTGCGGTCAGATCAATCGTGTCGACGCCGACACCGGCTCGCACGATGACCTTCAGCCGGGTCTGGCCTTCCAGAGCCGCCGCCGGGAGCTTGGTCGCACTGCGAACGATGATCCCGTCGGCGTTGGCGAGTTCGGCTCGCAGTTCTGCGAGCGAGGCGACCGACTTGTTGACCACTTCGATTCCGGGAGTCTGCTCGAGGATCTGGAGTCCGGCCTTGGAGAGATTGTCAGTGATCAGCACGCGTAGCATGGCAGGGTTCCGGGGTGGGTCGAGTCGCTCGACCACCTGTGGCTCAGAGGTCCGGCACGTGGCGTTCTCGCGAACGCTCGCCGAAGTCCACGTAGCATAGAGAAAACGGAGAATCGGTCGAGTATCCGGACAGAAGAGCAGCCGTTCGGTTCGACGTTCTCCGATTTGTGGGCGACTTTTCTGGTTCTCGGGAATGGTGAGACGTAGGCGATGTCGCTCCGCGACTCGCATTCCGGGGACGGACGCCTGACTCCGGAGACCTCCCGGGATGCACTGGGAACGGGGTGGAAGAATCTCAGTCGCGGAGCGACGTGAGCTACGATCAGCGGCGCCCGACATACCGCCGCCAGATGCGAGGGAGGAGCGGGATCATCGCTAAGGCCATGCCTGTGAACATCCCCATGAAGTGGGCCGTGTTGGCGATCGGTCCGAACGCACCGAAGACGCACATCCCCGCAAAAAACAACGTGTACAGCACATAGTCCCGCCCCATGAAGACGCCGTAGTCCGGGGCAAACCGCGACTTCATCCACAAGAACCCGAACAGCCCGAAGTCGACCCCCGACATGCCTCCGAACGTCGGGCCGGAGACTGCATATTGGGAAAAATTCGAAACCAGCGCGATGACCAGCACGATCCCCAACAACCGCCACGATCCGCTGCGCTGCTCGATCACCCGACCATACGCCAGCGTGGCTGACATGTTGAACAACAGGTGCATCGGGTTGAAATGCAGAAAGATCGGCGCGAGCCAGCGGTGGAACTGCCCGAGCTTGAGCAACTCCCAGATCCCCAGTGAGATCAACCGACCCGTTT
>JAYTFV010000599.1:0-6782 GCA_043734065.1 Planctomycetota bacterium | reverse complement strand
CCGCAAGTCCACCGAATAAGGCTTCCCCATCGCAGTCCTCCTTGACTGGGGGGACTCTAGCAAAGCCAGAGAAACGAGTGAAGAGGAATTGCGAAAGTGGTCTCGCTGCAGGCGTAGATACCAAGGATGTCCACATCGGTGATTTCTCAGACATACAACTCTATGGGCGAAAGTTTAATTGTCGTTTAGACGGATTTTAGAAGGCGACCGCATCTGAAGTAGGATGTGAGCCCGTCGTCGATCAGTCGATACTTTGGTGGACATTGGTTTGGATTCCGATTGTCCCCATGAAAAGCGATGACATGTTCTCGTATCGCGATTGGATAGCAGAAGAACCAGAGACGGACCGATAGAGTGGCCTGCCTGCGCCAACGCTGTCATCCCAGGTCGCCGTACACTATGCGATCGGCCTATTTGTCATCGGAGCAATCGTCTTGCTTTTCTGGTGGGGGCATCCATCTCTCGCGTCAACGCACTGAGGTTGGCGAGCGTCACAGGCTGGGCGACATCGAATGTCCTGGACAGGTCTCACACAACCGGTGGAGTGATGCCGAAGTCGGCGATGGTGAGGAGTGACTTGAAGGCGTAGCCCTGCTGCTCGAAGTTCTGGCGGCCGCCCTCCATGCGGTCGATGATGGCCAGCACCAGCACGACATCCAGGCCGAACTCTTTCGCGCGGTCGGCTGCGAGGATCGAACTGCCGCCGGTGGTGACGACATCCTCGACGATGACGACTTTCATGCCGGGAGTGACGGGGCCTTCGATGAATTTCTGTGTGCCGTGGCCCTTGGACTCCTTGCGGACCAGGAACCCGGCGAGGTCGCGGCCTGTCTCAGCGGCCACTGCCAGCATGCCGCCGACGATGGGGTCAGCCCCGATCGACATCCCGCCGATGGCCTGGGCGTCCACGCCGTCCATGAGCGCCAGTAGCCCCTCACTGACGAGCCGCAGCCCTTGCGAGTGCAGCGTGATCTGCTTGCCGTCGAGGTAGTACGTCGCCTTCTTCCCAGAGGCGAGGGTGAAGTCGCCGAACTGGAGGGCGCGTTCACGGAAGAGATCGATGAGGGGGGGCATGGGGGGAAGCCTAGGGCCTAGGGCTTAGGGCCAGATAACTGGGGACTGACAACTGAGAACTGAAGACTGACGACTTCCATAGCTACTTCGGATTGACCCGTACGCCGAGCTTCTTTAACTCTTCCAACTGGGCCTTCGCCGGGTCGGGGAGCTTGTCGGCATCGAGGTACACGCGCCAGTAGGGGGCGAAGCGTTGCTCGCCCTCGATGTCCTTCTTGGCCATCGCGACCAGCGGGGCCAGGTCACTCAGCGGGTTCCCTGCCAGGAACGTATACCGCAGTTCGTTCAGTTCGCTCAGCGGAGCCAAGTCGTGAACCTTGTTCCCCCGCAGCCGCAGCGTCGAGAGCCACTTCAGCGACTTCACCGGCGCGAGATCGGCCACCTGGTTGTTGTCGAGCAGTAGCGAATTCAACTTCTTCAGCCCCGCGATCGGCTCCAGCGAAGTGATCTGATTGTCCGACAGATACAGCGACCGCATGTTGTCGAGCTTCTCTAGCCCGGTCAATGCGGCGATCTGATTCTTCTCCAACTCCAGATGCTGCAGCTTCACCAGCCCGGCCAGTGGAGCGATGTCCTTGATCTTGTTGCTGGAGAGATACAGCGACTGAATGTTCTTGAGTTCGGCCAGCGGGGCGAGGTTCTCGATCTCGTTGCCGCTGAGCTTCACCTCGACGAGGTTCGGGCACTTCTCCAACCCGGTCAGGTCTTTGATCCCCTTGCTACGAGCATCTAGGATAAAGATCGATTTGAGATCGGCTTCGTCGATCACCGGCTTGTCGATCTGCTTCACCTTGAGGATCGCCTTGACCACGGCTTCCAGCTGCGGGTCTTTGATCGGCCCCTCGGCCCAGGCAGGATGAGTCCACAAGACGACCAGCCCCAGCAGCAGGGCGGGAAGTGACCGTCGGTGTGTCATGGGGGTTGATCCTTCGAGACTCTGCCAGCCGGGATCGAAGACCGCGCGGCACCGATTCCGGTGCGTCGAGTCTAAACTTCCCGCCAGTCGAGCGAAAGGATTGACCGCCCCCATCCCGTTTCGCTGCGACGCGAAGTCTTCGAAGCGGAGCGATGGACTTCTCGACAGCGAGCGGGCGGACGTAAGTCCGCCGTGCCCGGGAGACGTTGCCGCTGGTATCACGCTGCCTGGTCGGCGAACATCACTCGAACACGTTGGACTCACGTCCAACGCTCGCTGCGTGTTGAGCGGCGACGCGAAGTCTTCGAAGCGGAGCGATCTTCGATCCGGGGAGTGTTGCTTCTTTCGACCACTGGTGACTTTCTATCATCAGACTGGAATGGGGACGGATCCCCCTCATGAGACACCGCCATTACAAGTCACCACATGACGACTCCTCCCTCCACTGTGACCGCCCCGCCCGCCTCGCCGAAACGGCGGGTGTTCGACCTGCTGGTGATCGTGGCGGTCGCCTGTGGGTTGCTGGGGCTGGCGTGGCAGGTGGCTCGTGAGCGGGGGCGGGTTGAGGAGGCTCCACTGGAGTCGCCGCTGGCGGGGGACGCACCCTCATTGCCGGAGACGCCGGAACTTTTGCTGACTCTGCCGCTGGAGAAGTTCAGCATGCTGCTGACTCGGCAGCATGTCGAGGGGGACTCGGAGAGGGCACTGGCGGCTCTGGATCAACAGTGCCGCGAGGTGCTGGCCTTTGCTGATGAGTGGGTATTGTCGCTGGCGGTCTCTCCCGAGGAGCAGCAACTGCTCGACTCGCTGGTGGGAACGGAGCCGCTGTCCGGGGAGGGGGGGAGTGTCGTCTTTCGCTCCGTGAAAGACCGGCCTGTCGCGGAGCGAAAGGCGACACTCGCGCAGCTATTCCCGCTCACGCAACCGACCGGACGGGCTGGGATTCGGGGGATTGCGCCGACAGGTGGCTCCCTCACCCCGGCCCTCTCACCCCCGGTCGAGTCTTCTCCGAAAGCAGTGCCCATTATGCGGGAGAGGGAGCAGAGCCCCCGCAGCGTCCCCGTTGCAGGTGCCTTAGTGGGGCGGCGTCTGATATGCTGGGGGTTCATCCTGTCCGATGGGGCGGAGGGGTACACCGTGTGGTTTGCCCTGCCGCGCGCGAAGCTGCCCCGGTCTGTTGCGAGAGAAGGTCACACTCCATGAAGGGCTTCACCGGTCTGCTGATTGCGGCGATCCTCGGCCTGGCGGGGGCGGTCTGCAACTGGCTGTATTTGCAGAAGGCTTCGAACACGCTCGACAAGGTGTCGTTCATCGCGATCAAGTCCGATGTCCAACTCAACATCGGCGATGCGATCCTGGATGAGCATCTGCAGAGGATCGATCTGCCGGGTAGCACAGCCGGGAATCTGAAGACCGTGGCTCCGGAGTGGTCGGCTCGGGCTGCGGTGGTTGGTCAGCGTGCGAACCGGATTTTTCTGGGCGGGGAGATCATCCTGGACATGGATCTGGCGTCTCCAGCCCAGCAGCAGTTGTCCGAGACGCTGCAAGAGAACGAGGTCTTCTTCTGGGTGCCGATCGATCCGCGTTCCGTGGTGGCCGAGCAGATCAACCCCGGCGATGTGGTCTCGTTCGAGGTGCCCGGTGCCGCATCATCGCCGGAGAACGCTCCGGGAGAGACCGGTGCGAGCCAGCCCAACGGCGGTTCGCCGCCCGAAGTGATCGGCCCATTCCGGATTAGCGCGATCGGAGCGCGTCGCGAGCCGATCAACGTCCAGCAAGCCTTCCGTGGTCGCCAGGGCACCGAGACCACCTTGACCATCGTCGCGAAACTCACGAAGGGCCAACTCGACCCGCTCAGCGCTCGACTGTCTGCCGCCCTGAGAGCTCACAATCGTCAAGGGTTGATCGTGCTGCTGCACTCGGCGAAACACCCGGTGCCGTGAGGGGGGGATCGGGCAGCGAACCAGTGTGCCTGGCTCTCCCAGCGAAAATCGACCGCTGCCTTATCTGACCGATTCCGTCCGGCGCAGGCGTTTGCGATCCTTCTTCGAGAGGTTCCGCCATTGCTCGGTCGTGTACCCGGCAGGGATCGACAGGGATGGGCTTTCGGACTCGCTGTCTCCGGTCACACCCTCACTGCTGAGTGCTGGCTCCTCGATCGCGAAGTGCGGGGCCGGGATCGGCTGAGCCGGGTGGACTCGGGTCGGCTGCACTGCGGAAGGTGGCGGGGCCGCGGGGCGAGTCAAGGGGCGGGCGTTGATGGCGGGCGTCATGGGAGTGGGAGGGGCTGCGGCAGCGGGTTCGTCGAGGTCCTCTTCGTCGACCGGGAAACGGGATTGGATCAACTGCTTCAGAGGAGCAGTGGTTCTCTCCAACGGAGTCGGCGGCGGGGCGGGGCGTTTGCGAGGGGGCTGTTCCCGCAGGGGCAGGGGTGCGGGGTGTTCTGCTGTCGCTGGCTGGGGAGTGGCAGCGGTGGTCGAGGAGAGCGGCGCGAGCTTTGCCGCGGCACGTCTGTGGCGGTATTGCTGCCACTCATCGCTGGCCTGGAGTGCGATGTGTCGAGCGAAGGCCTTGAGCCGGGATTCCCAACGCGAGGTGTGGCTGGGTTGCCGCAGTTCTCGTGACGCTTCGTTCGTCACATAGGTCACGTATCGCGAGTGAATCAGCAGCGTCGAGGCAAACACCGTCGGCCACAAGGCCGCCAGGGCTGCGTTGATCGGGGCCTCCCACTCGGCGGGCCAGACCAGCGATCCGAAGAGCAGACTGAGTCCGGAAAGGACGGCCAGACCTCGGCTGACCTGAGTCCACGAGGTACTCGCCGAGCGATACAACATGTCCCGCCGCATGAGGTGCATGGCCGACAACAGCAGCGTCGTCGCGGGCACCAGCCAACAGACGGTCGCCGCGTCGACCCAGACCAGGCTCATGCCGCGCGTCAGATGGCCCGCCCAGTTCCGATGAAATCCGCTGGCCGAAGCCACGCAGAATGTCGAGCAAACCGCCCCGACCCAGAACCAGACTCGGTAGCGTCCGGCGAAATCTTTGCGGCTATTCGATCGTCTCCAGAGGATCAGGTACGACAACTGGGCACACGTCAGCAGAGCAATCGTCGTGTAGAACCTCAGCAGCCGTCCCGATTGAATCCCGAAGATCTCGCGCCACGGGTCGAGCTTCTGGAGGTCGAGCCAGGTGCCGACTCCCACGACCGTAGCCCACGACAGCAGTCCGCACAGGACCAGCAGCGACAGCACCCAGGTGCGACGCGGAAGCAGACTGGAGACAGGAGCCAACTGCAAGTTCTCAGCCGCCGGTGTCGACTCGGTGCTTTCGGATACGGAGCTGAGCGGACGCGGGGCAGGCTCCCGAGGAGATTCCTCGGATGACAGAGAAAGCCAACGCCGACGCCGATTGAGTCGGCTGGCACCGGAAAACTCGTTGGACATGGGATTCGCTGAATAGAACAGGGGAGGTCGTACAGTTCTGATCGGACGGCAAGGCTTGCCGCTGCGACGGAAACTGACCGATCCGGGATCGGTTGCCCGGTGGTGCCTGCTGTTGTTCTATCCTGCCCCATTCGCTGGCAGGGTTTACCGAAGCGTCAAACTCTCTGGAAACGCGACGACCGTTCAATCCCCGAGATATCGCTCCGTGATCGAGCCATAGGCATCAATGCGGCGGTCCCGCAGGAACGGCCAATGCGTTCGCTGCTGATCGATCTGCGCGAGGTCGCATTCCGCGATCAGGATTTCGTCCTGATCGATGCTCCCCCGTTGGAGTACCTGGCCGCGTGGGTCGCAGAGAAAGCTCTGCCCCCAGAACTGGATCCCCTGGCCGGGGAGGCCCTCGAAGGTCTCGTGACCGACCCGATTCGGCACGGCCACGAAGACCCCGTTCGCCACCGCATGCGACCGTTGGATCAACTCCCAACTCTCGTGCTGAGCCGCGTTGACTGGAGCCTCCTCGCCGGGATGCCAGCCGATCGCGGTCGGGAAGAAGATCACCTCCGCCCCCTTGAGAGCTGTGATCCGCGCCCCCTCGGGATACCACTGGTCCCAGCAGATCAAGACCCCGATCTTGGCGTACTTCGTCGCGAATACCTTAAACCCCAAGTCCCCCGGCGTGAAGTAGAATTTTTCATAGAACAGCGGATCGTCCGGGATGTGCATCTTGCGGTAGCTGCCCAGCAACTCCCCATTCGCATCGATCACCACTGCCGTATTATGGTACAGCCCGGCGGCCCGCTTCTCGAACAGCGAGCCGACGACCACGACGTTGTGCTTCTTCGCGACGGCGCACAGCGCCCGCGAACTCGGACCGGGAATCGGTTCGGCGAAGTCGAAGTACCGGTAGTCCTCGCTCTGGCAAAAATACTTCGAGCGGAACAGCTCCTGGGTACAGATGATCTTCGCCCCGCGCTGCGCGGCCTCCTCGATCGCGGCCAGCGTCCCCGCCAGATTCGCTGCCAAGTCTTCGCCAGCCCGCTGCTGAATCACTGCGACCGGAACGACGCGAGCGGTTGCCATGGGTTGTTCCAATAGTTGCGAGAGGGACGGGAGACGTGGACGGGGGTCCGCTTCCGAATTGCATTGTCAATGACTCATGCCCCCTGTCAACGCCGGGGGTTGTGAAGTGAAACATCTCCCTCACGGCGACCCCTGATGGGTGGCCTGATGAAACGGCGTTTTCATGGCGGTTGAATTTATGAACGCGAGAGCCCCGTCTGGCGCGGTCAGCCTGCCCCCCACTCACCCTCAGGCGAGCCGGGCGGCGTCAGCCCCCGGACTCAGTCGTG
>JAYTFV010000598.1:0-11926 GCA_043734065.1 Planctomycetota bacterium | reverse complement strand
TCCGCGTTCAACTTCCGATTCAATCGGGCCGCAGTCAACCCGAACCCGACTTTTCGATTGTCAAAATCAATCGCGTCCGAGGTCGTCACCCTTCAGGTGCGGATGTGCTGCTGGTCATCGAAGTCGCCGACTCGTCGATTGCGATCGACCGTGAGAAGGCCGCCATCTACGCCCGCGCTGGCATCCCCGCATACTGGATCATCAATCTCCCGGAGCTGCGGGTGGAGGCATACGACCGAGTGAACTCGCTCACCGGGGAGTACGAATCGATCCAGATTCACCACGCGGGTGAATTGATGAGTCTGCGTTCGACAGTCGGGATGCACTTCGAACTGTCGGTGCAAGACATGCTCTCGACGGAGTGACAACCACGATGATCGCCCCACCATCTCGCCCCCGGAAAGTTCTGCGTCCCGCGTTCATTCACGTGGATTACCTCATGCGCCTCGGTTCGATTCCGATCTGCCCGATCGTTCTGTTGCGGAGGAGCCTCTGATGTCTTCCACAGTGTTGGAACCAGTCCCCGTTCAGTCGTCTCGCAGTGCCTCGCCTGCTCCTCAGTCGATCGATTCGCTGTCGTTGTATCTTTGGACGCCAGCCCAGTATCGCCGCATGGCAGAAATGGGGGTTCTCACCGAGGAGGATAAGGTGGAACTTCTGGAAGGGCTGATCGTTCGTAAGATGACTCACAATGCCCCCCACGACGGTACTCTTCAAGTGGTTTCGCGGCGTCTCCAGTCCTTGATCGCCGGAAAGTGGGAAATCCGTTCCCAATCTGCCCTGATCACCGGCGATAGCGAGTTGGAGCCTGACCTTGCCGTTGTTCCCGGTCCTGAGGATCGATTCGGAGAAGAACACCCTCACGCCTCCGAGGTTCTGCTTGTCATCGAAATCGCGAATACGTCTCTCAAGATCGATCGCCGCAAGGCTGTGATCTATGCCCGCGGGGGCATTCCGGTCTATTGGATCGTGAACGTGGCAGAGCGCCAGTTGGAGGTATTCAGCCAGCCCGATCCCGTCAATAGTGTGTACCTCCGACAAGACGTTCTGCGAGAAGATCAGCGAGTCATCGTCATTATCGAGAGCCAAGACCTGGGACAACTCGATGTCCGCAAATTCTTGCTTCCCGTCCGCCACTGATTGCCGCTAAGATTCGCAACCAGTTTCACCACAGTCCGAGCCCGTCCCATGATCGCCGCCACCGAACTTCGCCTTGTCCTTGTCACTCCCGAAACGACGCTGCTCGATCAGAACGTGCGTTCGGTCCAGTTGCCGCTGTTTGATGGCTCGATGGGGCTGCTGCCGGGGCGGGCTCCGGTGGTGGGTCGGCTCGGGCGCGGGGAATTGAAGTTCGAGGCGGGCGGCACCTCGAAGAGTTTCTTTATTGATGGCGGATTCCTCCAGGTGAAGGGGTCGATTGTGACCCTGCTCACCAACCGCGCGATCGCTGCCGAGAACATCGATGCCACGGCGGCTCTGCGGGCGCTGGATACCGCGATGGCGATGCCCTCCGAGACCGATGAGCAGTTCGCCGCCAAGCAAGCGGCCGAAGAGGCGGCTCGCCGGATGCTGAAGATCAAGCGCGGGTAGGGCTGCGTCACAGTTGGGAGTTCAGGCTTTCGCCTGTCCCGGAGCAGCCTGCAGGCTGAACTCCCACCCTGGAACTACCGCCGTCTGCGAGCCTCTCGCTCTCGCTGCTCTGCCAGGCGGGCTTGCCACTCAGGAAGTGTCCAGATTCCAGCGACGCGGGTTTGAGCGTCTCGCTCTGCGATTTCGAATAATCGCTTCCGATCACTGCGAATCGGAAAGCTGACGACGGCGGGGCTGTGGCCGGTTTCGATCAGTCGTTGGTTGAGCATTGAGCCATCGTCGAGATAGACATAGGCCAGCACGCGGCGGTATTGATCCAGGCGTTCCCGGTCGTACTCCAGCGAAACCGTTCGCTGGTCCACGAGCGACCGCGTGTACTCAGACGCCTCGGGGCCATACGGCTCCGGGGGCCGATCCGGATGCTTGGTCTCCGGAGTGTTCACGCCGAGGAGTCGCACTCGAAAGCCTCCCTCCAGTAAGAGGGTGTCACCATCGACGGCCCGTGTCACCCGGAGCGGCACGCCCGCAGGAGGAAGAGTCTCGAAGGTCCGAGCTGTGGCCACGCGCCAGACGATCAGCGCTGCGGCGATCATTCCCCAGAGGAACGCCGCGGAGGGCCAGCGGCGACGCACTCGCGGACCGGAATCTCGAACGAGTGCGCTCATCATCAGTCGACTCAAGACAGACGACTCAATTCGGGCTGACGTTGAATCGCTTGCGAGTCTCGCGACCGAGCGGATCCTTCTCGAAGCGGCGGGAGCAGGTGGCACACAGATCGAGCTTCACGGTCTTCACAGTCGGTTCCGGCAACTGGAACTCGGAGGTCGAATCCATCAGCGAGATCTCCTCCGCGATGCTTTGCAGATGGTCTTGATCGAGGTCCGTCTCGGTCAGCAGCTCATCACTCGGGTGCAGCCGGACCTCGATATTCACCGAATAGCGTGGCGCTCCGATCACGCGCCCGCATTGGTCGCATGTGTATTGAATCATGTCGATGTCCTTTGATCCCGGAGGAAGGGAGCATGCTGTCAACGCGCTGAAGAGTTTCAGCACGCAGAGGAGTTGCTGTCATGGCGGTCCGTCGCCGCAGGTCTCATGACCGTCGATTCCGCTTCCGGAACGCTCATCATGTGAGGCATCGATTTGAACAAAAAGTCTCCCGCACGTGAAGGGAAGCCCACTCGTTTTTCCGGGGCCTGCGAATCTCCTTCAAGGCTCCTGCCTGAGACTTGCCAATTCGTTCAGCAGTGTTTCCGAGTGACCAAACAGAGTGACCGAACAGAAGCGGGCGAGTGAGCCCCCTCGACCCCCTCGCCCGTGCTGTTCCGCTTCCGCGATCATCACGGAGAACTACTTGGTGCTATCCTGGGCTGTGGTCTGGCTCTCCACCTTGCCACTGGCTTTGAACACCAGCGGCTGGGGACGACCGGCGATGGTCACGGTGAAGGTCTCCTGGAACTCGCCCATGACATCGGGTGGCATCACGACGACTGACAACACATGGGTCGTCTTCTCCTCCGCGGGGACGGTGACCTTGACGCAGTCGGGATGGCTGGAGCAGTCGATCCGCTCAATGCGCACCCCCTTCTTGCATCGCACAATGACGGGAAACCGGGCTTCCTGGCCGGGCTTCAAGCTGCCCAGCTGCAAGACTTCCGGGGTCACCTGCACATCCGCTTCCACGCGCCCCTCGACTCGCAGTGAGACGTTCGCATTCGAGCTGTCGTTCGTGACCAGCACGAGGCTCTCCTGGATGTTGCCCACAGGAGCTTCCGGAGCGACCTTGACCAGGATCTCATACTCGACCCGACCATTGCCGCGGTTCAGTTCCTTGAGTATGGTGGTCAGAGCCGGATTGCGGGACCGGACCTGGCGGATTTGCCACTGGTCATTCCCGGTGCGGGTGACCTTCACCGTTTGCTCGCCACCCATCCCAGCGGTCAGTGCCCCCAGGTTCGCGAAGGCGGGCTGCATCCACACATCGGTGCGAATGAACGCTTCGCACGGGATGCTGGCATTGACGTAATTGGTCCCCTTGTACTTGAACTGCACAGTCAGCGTGACATGGCGTTGCCCCTGGAACCGGTCAGTGTCGAGGACCAGCTTGATGCGCCCCTTTTCATGAGGCTTGAGTACCTTGGTCTCGGTCGAGGCGGAGATGCACTTGCACGAGGTAGTGACGCTCACCACCTCCATGTCCGGTTCGAAGACGTTGGTGAACTCCAGGTAGCTCTGGCAGTCGCTGTGCTGGGCGACGGGGCCGAAGTCGAACTTCGACTCGGCGAACATCTTGTTCGCCCAGTTGGTACTCTTGTCGTCGGACGTAGCCGTCCCGGCGATGAGGGAAAGGGCCAGCAGCCCCAGTGAGAAAGTTCGACAGATGTGGTTTAACATGGGGTAACCTCTTGAGGGGACAATGGTCTAACCGCACCTCATAAACTGTGCGTCTGCCGTACTTGGCACTCGCATCCGAGCGAGTCAACATCCCCTAGGCCCGACCTATGGGATCCCTGCGATCCTGTCTCAAGCCGTGCAAACTTTCTGTGCGAGATTCTTCGACGAATCGCCTCACAGGCAGCTCACCGACTTGGCACGCTTGCATCATACGGATTCACCGCTGAAGTCAAGATAGCATTGTTCGGAATTTCCAAAAGGGACGAGTCCTCCCGGAATCACGCCATTTCCGGTCTCGTTTCCCCTGTCGCACCTCGACGGAGGCGGTTGTTGCAGGACACCTTGCGATCGAGGAAGAGAGCCACCGCCGGGGCGTCCTTCCACCGATAGTCTGCGAGTCGCGACGTGACAGCGGCTACGGTGCCGGAGTCTCCAATGCCGGGGGCACTTTGTCCTTCGGATCGGAAACCGGTCCCGCGTCGGCGGGCTTGGCTGCGGCCTCAATGGTCCCGGTCGCTTGGAACGCCAGCGTCGTCTGGCGTCCCGCGATCGTGACCGTAAAGGCTTCCTTCAACTCACCCGGTTCATGGGGTGGGGTGATCGTCAGGCTCACGACATGCACGGTCTGATTCGCCGGGGACAGAGCCACGGCATAGCACTCGCGATTGGAATCGCACTCGATCTTCTCAATCCGGAACGGCTTGCGGCCCTTCACGATGACCTTCACGATCTTCGGCACCCCCGGCTTGAGTTGTCCGAACGGGACCACTTCGGGAGTGATCTGCAAATCGGATTCGATCGTCCCATCGACCAGCACCGGAATCGTCGGGTTGTTCTGGTCATCAGTCTCCAGAACCACTTGGTCGAGCAGTGGACCCTTCGGGGCTGTGCCCGCCAGCTTCACCAACAACTCGTACTCGACATTGATTCCAGAACGCGAGATCTCATTCACCGCCGCAGTGACATGCGTATTCCCGGTTCTCACCGATCGAATGGTCCAGTTGCTGCGCCCGGCGTACCGGATGCGGACCCGGCGTACGACAGCCTCGCCCGGTGCGACCAGGCCGAACTGCACTGCCCCGGGCTCGATCACCACATCCCCTCGAATGTAGGCCGTGACCGGCACTCGCACTTGCTTGAAGTTCAATCCATCAAACGTGGCGGAAAGCGTGACCGTGACTTCCCGCTTCTTGGAGAAATGCAACGTGTCCAGATTCAACGTCAGATGAGCGGTCTGCTTGGACTTCAGTTGAAACGTGTCCAACTGAGGCGAGATGCACGCACAACTCGACGACAACCCGGAGAGCGTGACCGTTTCCTTCCAGGGATTCGTGATCTCGATCACATGCTTGATCTCCGCCCCCTTGGCCACGGAACCGAAGTCGTATTTGACATCGGCGAACATCTGCTCGGCCCAGTTGGCTCCCGGGTGAACGCTCACCGGATTGGCGACCTCCGGCTTGGCCACAACTGTGCCCGGCGCAATGTAAGCCGTCACCGGCACCACCACGGTTTTATAATTAGCTCCATCGAACGTCATCTTCATCGTGACGAAGGCATCGGTCGGTGTTCCGGAGGCGGTGGCCTCCAATGTCAGCTCCAGTGTGACCTTCTCTTTCGAAGCCACGATGGTCTTGTCGACGCGGGCCTTGATCTCGGACGAGGATGAGATCACCTCGGAGATCGTCACCGTCTCCTTATAGATGTTCGAGATCGTGATGGCATGCGTCGCAGCCGTCCCTGCCGGGGGCGATCCGAAGTCATGCTTCCGCTCGGACAACATCTTGTCCGCCCACGTCAAGGGCCCCACGGGAGCATCACCGGCAGACGACTTTGCACACGTCCCCAGAACCAAGACCCACGACAGTGCCAACACCCATAACAACACCCCCAGTTGGAGGAGCCACATCCTCTGCGACCGCTGACTGAGTTTCAGGGAATACACACGAGTCAACACAGACACGATCCTTGAACGGACACACCACACAACGGCACCACACCACCGCACTGAAACCCACCGTCCTGGTGGATCGCTGATTGTAAAGGCAAGGAAAATTCCGCGCCTAGACCGTTTTCGTGCAAGTTCCTCCCCGAAAACAGTTTGAGAACCGCAGTTGAGATGCCCACAGAGTGCCCGCGCCCGGCGATTCCGTCAATCGGCGATCACTCTTTCAGGTGCATTTTCCTCAATTCGGGGAAAACCTCCGTGCAATGTGCCAATCAGAAAAACCGATCCGCTTCGGCAAACTCTGAGGATGATTCGTGCCACAACAGCCCCGGGAGGGCTATTCTGGGCTGATGAAAATTTGGGCTTGACGCACTGTTTTTGGCCAGAAGGATTGAGGCGATTTGTTTCAGAGAAGACCCATGTGATGTGTCAATAAGCATGCGGCAAGGGGCTGGGTGAATCAAAAGCCGGAAGAACGTTTGCTGATGTCAAGACCGAATTTTCATCAGCCCAGGGCGAGGCTCCTGCCGAGCCGCTACGGCTGAAAACTGAAAACTGAAAACTGACGACTAAAAACCAACGCACTGAGAAACAGTGCGTTGCCGTGTCCCCTGCCTCGCGACTCAGTAAAAGCTTCGCCCTCCCGGAGGCTGATCCCACAACCCCTCAGTCTCAGACTTGACGGGGCACTCGCCCCCATTTTCCGCCCCGGCTCAATCAAAAAACCGCCAAAATTCCCATCTCAACACACTTTCTCGCGCGAACTCACTCCCCATGACAGTGTCCCTCCCTTCGAGATTCAGCGGAATCTGCGTCACACTGAATAGCCAGCCCCTCCCCAGTCCGCTATCATACCGCAGCCACCACGGGGCGTAGCTCAGCTTGGCTAGAGCGCCTGGTTTGGGACCAGGAAGTCGCAGGTTCAAATCCTGTCGCCCCGATTGATTCTCAACGTCAAATCCAGTCGTTGGTTGCGGAAGCGACTGGCGACGGGATTTGGAGATTTCGGTACGGCGGACGACACGCATGTGCGCTGCTGCTTTCATCCGGGGTTTCCCTCTCCCCGCACTATTATTTTCAACCGGGCTCATCATTATCAGAATCGTCGGTGACGAACTGATACTGTTTTGAGCGAATCCGTTGCAGAAATTTGCTCTCGGTTCCCATCTGAGCTTGTTGTGCCGGGTTTTTCGACGGATGTCGTTCTCGCCCGCTTCGAAAGCCGCGATCACATGATGCGGTTTTCTTTCCCCTAAGAACGTCACCCGCTTCGTGACTTTTTGCAGGGTACCGGGATGCCAAGAACGCAAGAGTGGGTGGATGCCGTTGCCCATGAGAGCCTTGGACGCTGCAATGGCGGACAACGTGGCCGTCATTCGTCGCCGCGGGCATTGAGGATCACCTCGGCTCTTTCGGGGATTATCTGGAGAGGTGAGTGTGCGTTGAAGAGTCGTTCGGTTCGGGAATCGCCAGTCCAGCAGGGCGGAACCACTCCGTGAGTCGCTGAATGACATAAAAGAAGAGGGGGGTCAAAAAGATTCCGAACAGCGTGACGCCGAGCATTCCGGAAAACACCGCCGTGCCGAGAGTGCGCCTCATTTCCGCTCCGGCTCCCTGGCCGATGACGAGCGGAATCACGCCGAAAATGAAGGCCAGCGAGGTCATGATGATCGGCCTTAAGCGCAGGCGACAAGCCTCCAGAGTGGCGACTCGCAGATCGACCCCGGACTGTCGACGCGCGCGGGCGAACTCGACAATCAAGATCGCATTCTTGCAGGCGAGTCCCACGAGAACGACGAAGCCAATCTGCGTAAAGATGTTCACATCCAAGGCGGCCCACAGTACGCCGACAATGGAACTGAGCAGACACAACGGCACGACCAGAATGACAGCGAGAGGGAGCGACCAACTTTCATACTGAGCGGCGAGGACGAGAAAGACGAGGACGACTGCCAGTATGAATGCGATCGCCGCAGTGTTTCCGGCGAGTTGTTGCAGCAACGCCAATTCCGTCCATTCGACTCGGAGGGACGAGGGCAAGTCGGTGTGGGCCAGTTTCTCAAAGGACGCCAGGCCGTCTCCGGAACTGACGCCGGGAGCCACGTCCATGTTGATGGATGCGGTTGAATAGAGGTTGTACCGGGTGATGAGGACGGGGCCGGGCACCTCTTCAATCTGCGCCACGGAGGCCAGCGGGATCATCTCCCCGTTGGCGCTATGGACCCGCAGCCGCATCAGATCCGAGTGCTGCATGCGAAATGTCGAATCGGCTTGAACGTTGACTTGCCAGGTCCGACCGAAGCGATTGAAGTCGTTGACATACAGCGATCCGAAGTTGATCTGCAGGGTATCAAACACCTCCGTCAAGGAAACGCCGAGCTTGCGGGCGGACTCGCGATCGAGGTTGATGGAGAGCCAGGTCGAGTTGGCCCGGTAGCTCGTAAACAGACCGCGATATTGTCCCGTCTGTTCTGCGGCTGCAATGATCTTCTGGCTTGCCTCCTGGAGCGCGGTCGAGCCGAGGTCACCGCGATCTTCCAGCATCATCCGGAAGCCGCCCGCAGTGCCCAGACCATCAATCGGGGGGGCTCCCAGAACATTGATCTGCCCCTCCTGGACTTCCGCCAGCAACGCCCGTTGGAGTTGCTGGGCAATGACATCACTGGTCAGGCCGCGCGGCGAACGATCCGGGAACGGAGCCAACATGACATACATCGACCCAAAGTTGGAGGCGTTGGCCTGCATCAGCAGTGACTGTCCCGTAATCGCCAGAGTGTGCGACACACCGTCCAAGCGACCGGCGATCCGCTCAATCTGCTGCATGACCTGCTCGGTCCGCTCCACAGAGGAGGAATCGGGCAGACGCAAATTGACGAGCAGATAGCCCTTGTCCTGAGCGGGAATGAATCCCGTGGGCGTTGACAGGAAGACCTGTTGCGTGAGGTAGAGCATCCCTCCGTAAAAGATGAGGCCCAGCAGCGCCACCTTGAGCAGGCCGCTCACCATGCGGACATAGCCCTCGGTCATCCATTGAAACGCGACATGGAAGCCCCGAAAGAAACTGTTGAACCACGTGTTGAGGATGTCCGCCATGAGTGCTGTCAGGAACAGGCCAAACATACCTGCGATCCATTGAGCCCATTCCGCTCCACCGGCGAAAGCGGGCTGGGTCCGCATCCACTGTGCGAGGTGCGGCCCCCCGAAGGCCCATGCGGCCCAGACTCCGACCGCGATGATCCCCACACGAGGCAGGGGCTCCGCTGTGCGTTGCGACTTCGGTTGCAACAGGATCACCGCGAGTGCCGGACTCAGGGTTAATGAGTTAAATGCCGAGATAACCGTGGAGACGGCAATCGTCACCGCGAACTGACGGAAGAACTCACCAATGATCCCCGTCACGAAGGCACAGGGGATGAAGACTGCCGTCAGCACGAGCGCCACAGCCACGACGGGCCCGGAGACTGCCTCCATCGCCTGAATCGCGGCATCGCGCGGAGACGCCCCCAGCTCAATGTAATGCTCGATCGCTTCGACCACGACAATGGCATCATCCACCACAATCCCGATCGCGAGTACGAGTCCAAACAGTGTCAGGGTGTTCAAGCTGAAGCCGAACGCGGCCATTGCCGCGAAGGTTCCAATGACGGCCACCGGGACAGCGATCAGAGGAATGATCGCAGCCCGCCACCCCTGAAGAAACACCAGCACCACAATGGAAACGAGGATCACCGCATCTCGCAGGGAGTGAAAGACCTCATTCACCGATTCCTCAATGAACGGCGTGGTGTCGTACACGATCGCCGCCTCGACACCCTCGGGAAACCGGTTCTTCAATTGATCGAGACGCTCTCGGACTTGCTTGGCCGTGTCGAGAGCGTTCGAACTGGGAAGCTGGTAAATCGAAAGCGCGACCGAAGGTTGTCCATCCAGGTAACAGCTCTGGTCATAAGCAATCGCCCCCAGTTCGGAGCGGGCCACATCCTTCAACCGAATCGTGCGTCCCTGGGCATCGGACTTCACGATGATGTTGTCGAACTGCTCGGTGGTGGTCAGTCGTCCCAGCGTGGTCATCGTGAACTGAAAGGTCTGACCGCGTGCGACGGGCGGCTGTCCGATCTGGCCTGCCGCGACCTGGGCATTCTGCTGTTGAATGGCGCGAACGACATCATCGGAGGTGACGGAGCGGGCGGCGGCCTTGTCCGGGTCGAGCCAGACGCGCAAGCTGTAGTCCCGCTGGCCGAGGAACGAAATGTCCCCGACACCGGGCAGGCGCGACAACTCGTCGCGGAGTTGGATGGTGGCGTAGTTACTGAGATAGAGATTGTCGCGGGTGTGATCGGGGGAAAACAGGTTGATGATCATCAATACCGTGGGGGATTTCTTTTTGACGGTCACTCCGCGTCGTTGCACCAGAGGGGGGAGTACCGGCTGGGACAAGGCCACGCGGTTTTGCACCAGCACTTGGGCCAAGTTCAAATCGGTGCCCGGACGGAAGGCGACCGTGAGCGAATAGCTCCCGTCATTCGTGCATTGGGAGGACATGTAGAGCATGCCCTCGACCCCGTTGACCTGTTGTTCGATGGGAGCGGCGACGGTGTCGGCCACGACCTGGGCGTTGGCTCCCGAATAGACGGCAGAGACCTCGACCGTCGGCGGCGTGATCTCCGGGTACTGTGTCACCGGAAGAGTGAACAGCACGATGCCCCCCGTGAGCGTAATCACGATGGAGAGTACGCTGGCAAAGATCGGGCGATCAATGAAGAACCGGGAGAACATGGCAGACTGCCGAGGGAGAGTTGTTGAGCCAGCTTCACCACCGGGCTTTCCAGATCAGGACGAATCGCGCGAGGCGCTGGCCGACTCATTCCCCGGCGACTCCGCGACCACTTCACTGGCGATGGCAGCGGTGGGATTCGAGCTCACGAGGGAAGGACTTCCGACGGAAGATGACGGAAACCGATCGACTGAAGGTCCGGCGACACCGAGACTCCGAGAACCTGTGTGCCACACCCGGCGTTGCAGAAACCCCAGCCGGAGGAGGTCGAGAAGCACCGCTCCCCCGCGTGTGAACCGCGAGTCGGTGAACATCTTCCATCTCGATAACTGGTCGATGACATAGAAGAAGACGGGAGTCAGCAGCACTCCAAACACCGTCACGCCCAGCATTCCGCTGAAGACGGTGACGCCCAGCGCGCGACGCATCTCCGCCCCCGCTCCACTGGCAATCACGAGCGGAACGACTCCCAGAATGAAGGCGAAGGAGGTCATCACAATCGGCCGCAGTCGCAAGTCGCACGCCTGGAGAGTCGCCTCGCGTCGCTCGACGCCCTCCTCTCGTCGCAGCTTGGCAAACTCCACGATCAGAATGGCGTTCTTGCACGCCAGCCCCACCAGCACAATGAACCCAATCTGCGTGAAGACGTTGATGTCCATCCCGGCATACCAGACTCCCGCGATGGAGCAGAGAACGCACATCGGCACGACCAGGATGACCGCCAGCGGCAGGGACCAGCTTTCATACAACGCTGCCAGGACGAGAAAGACGAACACCACCGACAACACAAACACAATCATTCCCGTGTCGGAAGTCAGTCTCTCCAGATAGGTCAGTTCCGTCCATTCGAACCCCAGGTTCGCCGCCAATTCTCGATCCGCGACACCTTCCAGAGACCGAATGGCCTGCCCGGAACTGAATCCTTTGGCGACGGTCCCGTTGATGGCGGCCGCGGGGTACATGTTGTATCGAGTCAGCACGAGGGGCGCGGAGATGTTCTTGATCGTTGCCAGCGTGCCGATCGGGACCATTTGGCCCCGGTTATTGCGGACCCGCAAGCGCGGCACATCTTCGACTTCATTTCGAAACCGGGGTTCGGCTTGCACGATCACCTGCCACGTGCGACCGAAACGGTTGAAGTCGTTGATATACCGAGAGCCCAGATAGCCCTGCAACGTGGCAAACAGATCGCCCAGGCTGACTCCCATCTTGGAACACTG
>JAYTFV010000597.1:0-6318 GCA_043734065.1 Planctomycetota bacterium | reverse complement strand
TGGCCCGGGGAAGCCCAACCCTGAAGGGGTTGTACATCCTCGCGCGGTGTAGAACCCCTTCAGGGTTCGTTCCCGTGAGATCTCACCCAGGGTGCGCTCCCTGCGGTCGCGACCCTGGGCTGTGATGTGTCGACCCCTTCAGGGTGCAGAGGTCGCCTCGTCGAGGAGTTGTCCTGGTGGGTGACTGCAGAAGACTGACAACTGAGGGCTTCTGCGGTGGGGCTGCGGCGAGATGACAACCGCAAAGTGCGTCTCGCACTCCTCCCGGCCAGTCGGTCGCCACATTGCTGAACGCTGATTGGCGGCACCCCTCGCTGCGCTCGGCCCTCGCTGACGCGTCGGGTTACTGATCCTGGGACTGCCCATGGGCGAATGCACCTGACAAAACGCTGGTCGTCGCACAACACCCCCGACTTACGTCGGAGGCTCGCTGCTCTCCTACTTGATGACCTCTTTCGGCACCTGCCCATCCAGATACCGCCAGTTCTTAATGAACGAGATCACGTCGGCCATTTGAGCCACGGTGAGTTGCTTCTCGAACCCGACCGGCATCAGCGAGACGCCGTTGGGTTTGAGCTGTTCGATCTCGGAGCGGAGGACGGTCAGCGTTTTCCCCTCGGGCTGTTTGAGGGTCACGCTGCTGCTGGTCTCGGAGGCGACGATGCCGGTGGCGACGGTGCCCGCTTTGTCGACGAGGGTGTAGCTGAAGTAGTTGTTGTCGATGGCCCGGTTGGGGTCGAGGATGTCGGTCAGCAGCTGGGCCTGCGTCTTGACCCGCGAGTCGGAGATGTTGGGGGCCACATCGACGCCGAGGTCGCCGATCTTGTGACACTGGGCACAGTTCTTCGCAAACAGCTCCCGGCCCCGCAGCGGATCATGCTCATGAGTCAGCGCTGCCTGGTACTCATCCAACACCTTCGACCGATCAGCTGGGGCATTGGCGGCGATCAGCTTCTGCAGCCGAGCCTGAATCTCGGGGTTCTTGACCTGCTGCAAACTCGCCAGCCGCGTCTGGCCGATTTCAAGGAATGAGATTTGGTTGGATTCGACGAGGTCAAGGAGCTTGGTAATGCGCGGTTCGGAGCTGAGGAGACCGTCAATGATCGTGCTTCGAGCAGTTGGAACTCGGCGTTCAAAATTCACCAGCAACAGCTCTGCCCCCTGAGGATCAGGCAGCTGTGAGACGACTTGAATCGCAGACTTTAGAATTTCAGACGGTGGGTTTGACTCAACAACCTGTCGAAGCAACGGTATCATGTTCTCGTCCGATGAATATCGCAATATTTGGATCGCCTGAATTACGGAGTCATGCGAGTTATCAAGCCATCCCGGGTGATGCATTTTTTCCCATTGAGCCTGTACAGCATCGCGAATCAGAAACACAGACTGCGACGACAATTTGTCCCACTCCACTTGCGATTCCGGATCTTTCGCGAGCATTGTTCGGACTGACTGGCCACGAGCCTCAACCGCCCTCGCGAAAAGCAAGAATTCCTGGGAGCTTTGATGGCGCGTAATCTTGTCCAACAAAGACTTCAACTGCTCAGGCGAGGCAGACCTCACCGCAGGAGTGATCAGCTCTTCTGGTGTCCACTTCGCCTCGGATTCGAGCAGCAAGAGCGGAAGATGTTCCCCAAGCCCCAGTCCGATCTGAGTGATCGCCTGCTCGCCGATCGGCTGATGGATGTACTGATCTGCCATTGAAATTCGTTCCTCGACTTGTACTTTTCCCAGTCTTGCGAGAGCGATCTGAAGCTCTCCAATCACATTTTCAGATTGGTGGCATTGTCCGAGAGCCAACAACTTCGACTGGAGAGTCTCATCATCCTCGACGAACTCCTCTGAAAGAATGATGGCCTCTCGCGCGAGCATTGAAGTGCGAGGAAAACACTGAATTCCCTTTTCTTGGATGACGGATTCATCCAGCTCCTCTCTTTGAATTACCGTCGCTAACAATTCCGAGTTGACCTCACCGATTCCAGACAAGGTTTTAAGTGCGACAACGTTCCCGATATCGGAGGGTTCTCGTCGGAGTATTCTTCGAAGCTCAATCTCCACGTCAGTGGGATCGTCTTCTGGATCGGCCCAAAGCCGCCGCTTCTCGACCAGCAATCGCTGGGCCATATCCCGATGCCACCCGTTCGGGTGAGCGACCAGCTTGGAGACTTCCACCGGATCAGTCGGCAGCGGAACCTTTCGGGGGCTGAAGCCGCCCGGCTCGCCTGTTTTGGCGACGATCCGCCAGATGCGGCCACGCTCGGCCCCGAGAGCCAGGTCGGGTCGCGTCTTCAGCTCGGTTGGCATGTAGTCGGGGTGTTCAATCACAGCCCGGTACATGTCGACGATGTAGAGTGCCCCGTCTGGCCCCAATGCGGTGTTTACCGGACGAAACCATGTTTCGTCGCTAGCGAGGAACTCACGCTGCTTGTCGTTATAAATTCCCCCGTATGCTTCATCGTTGAAGTGGACCAGATTCCCAGTCGGGTCACACGTGAAGCTCTGGTTGTAGAACTTCTGCGGCAGAGCGGTCCCTCGATAGAAGATCAAACCACACGCGGCCGAGAACTGCCCGGCGTGTAGGTTCGAGGTCGTCCAGGCTCGGCTGATGGGGTAGAGCTTCGACTTCTCACCGGCGGGGGATACGTCCTCGTAGACGCTGGGCACAGCCAAGTTCGGGTTCAGCTTCAGGTGGCGTTCCTCGATGATGATTTTCATGCAAGGGTTGCGGTTGCTGCACACATACCGGTTCCCCTCATCATCGAAGGTCAGGCCGAACTGGCCGTACCCGCTGACGGCTTCGCACTCGCCGGTGAAGGGGTTGAAGCGGAAGTCGCGGCCCGCGATGTCGACCGGCTCGCCGAGTTTCGCACTCTCGGGGGCGGGCTTCGGCCACTTTGGACGCACGGCTTTCACCTTCCCATTCCGCAGCCCATTCGCCACATAGATCCAGTTGTCCGGGCCGAACGTCGGGTGGTTGCAGCGTAGCTGGGGGTTCTCGGTGGCGAACCCTTCGAACCAGACATCGCGGAGGTCGGACTTCCCGTCGCCATCCGTGTCCTTGAAGTAGATCAGCTTCCCATCGGTCGTGACGAGTACACCGCCGTCCCAGTGCATCAGGCCGTTCGCAAACAGCAGCCCGTCCACGAACACCCTCGGGTTCGAGAACCGACCGTCGCCGTCCTCATCGGTCAGCACACGAATCCGCGACTTGCCCGGCTCGCCCGGTGCGGGACCATTCGGGTAGTCCCCCATCTCCACAACCCACAACTGTCCCTTCTCGTCGAAGGCGATCGCCACCGGAGCCTGCACGTCCGGCTCAGCGGCGACCAGCTCGATCCGGCAATCGGGGTCGATCTGGAAGTGCTTGAGTGACTCCTCCGGCGAGAGCGGGCTGTTCGGTCCCGGCTTCGAGACGGGAGCGTCCGATGGAGCTGGCTCCGCGGCACAGCCCGAGCGAACCCCCACCAGCCACACAATTGCCAGACACATTATCCACAGGGGCCATCTGCTCATGCTGACACTCCCGATCGACGAGGGCGGGACACACCACAGCGGAGTGGGTGGGTCGACTACGACACGCGCTGGAGCTTCGACACCCGTCCGGTGCCGACCCATTCGGCCACGAAGATGCTCCCGTCGGCTGCGAAGCAGGCATCGTGCGGGTGGACGAACTTACCGGGGAGCCACTTGGTGCTGTCGCCACGGATCGCTCCGCCGCCTTCGCCGGTGATGCGGCTCACGTCGTCACCGAGGCGGGCTACGACTTGGTTCTTCTCGTTGAGCAGCGTCACGCGGGCGTGCAGTTCGGGCACGACCAGCAGGTTCTTCCAGGTCTCGATATTGGCGGGGAGGCCGTACCCCAGGAGCGTCTCGATGTACTTCCCGTCCAGCGTGAAATACTTGACGACGTTGTGCGCCCGGTCGCAGATGACGATGCTCGGCGTGCGCCCCTCCCGCTTGTCGATCCACACACCGTGCGGCGTGCGGAATTTGTCGTCGCTCTCGCCCACGCCGCCGAAACAACTCTGCCACTTACCGTCCTTGTCATAACGATGCACGACCGAGGCCCCGTAACCGTCGATCAGCAGAAACCCGCCGTCATCCAGGAACGCAAAGTTCGTCGGCAGGAACCGTTTGTCGCCCCAGATATTCTCTCGCTTGTCCTTGTTCGGGTCGGTCTTCTTCTCATAGGGGATGTTCTCCCCCTCTGCATAGACCCCCGACTCCATCGGTGCGTACTGCTGCCAGACGACTTCCCCCTTCAGGGTCAACTTGGCGAACGTCTTGAGGTGCTGATACGCGCAGACATAGAGGAACTCCTCGCTCCCTTCCTGCCGAATCTCGATCCCGTGTCCGCCCCCCTGGAACTGGGAGCCGAACGAGCGGATGTACTTCCCCTCTGAATCGAAGACGAAGATCGACGGGTGGTCCTTGAGTTCCTTGCGCCCCTCATGAATCACATACAGATTCCCCGCCCGGTCGACCGCCACATTGTGCGTCGTCTGCCACGTGAACTTCTCCGGCAGTTGCGGGAAGTTGTGGACCACTTCGAACTGGTGTTCGCCTTCTCCGACGATCAGCGGCTTGTCGGTCTTGCTGGCAGTGGCAATCGCGGGGGCTGACAGGATCACAGCGGCTCCAGCGGCAGAAGTGGAGAGAAACGAGCGGCGGGACACGGGTTGAGGCATGGGGGCACCTATGCAGCGGAATCTTTCAAAGTGGCGAGCCAATGACGGTCCGGGAAAGCGTCATCGCACGACGAGTGCATCGTAGCCATTGGAGGGAATATCTTCACGCGGAGGGCGGCACGGCAAAGCACCCGTTTGAACAAGTGCGTGGCCGGGGGAGCAGAACCGACATCCCCGCACAGGAACAGCGTTCGGAAGTCTGTCGTCCACCGCGAACGCCCAGAGCCTCCGCCCGCGTTCTGATGAACTCAGCTACGAAAACGAAAAAACTCTCCGGATTGAATCCGGAGAGTTTGATCGTGAGGCCCTGATCGGTCCGGGCGAGTGATCGCCCTGAGCCCAATCCATTCCGGACTAGATCATTTCCTTCAGCTTCTTGAGGGCACGAACCTTGACCACCTTGCGGGCGGGCTTGGCCTTGATGGTGATCGCTTCGCCGGTGCGGGGATTGATCCCGGGCTTGGCGGGAGTGGCCTTCTTCATCGTGACCTGGATCTTGAGGAGACCCGGCAATGCGAACACGCCTGGTCCCTTCTTGCCCAAGCTGCTGCCGATGAGGGCTTCGACCCCGTCGAGAACCGCGACGACATCCTTCTTCACGAGTCCGGTGGACTCGGCGAGAGAAGAGACGATCTCGGACTTCGACATCGGCTTCGGCTTGTCAGATGCTGCTTTTGCCATCATTGCTCCTTAGGTACGGCGTGAGTGAAACGGCACTTCGAGTGCGCGTGGGGTAAGTAAAACGCTCAGAATTCGTGTTGTCAATCGCGCGGGAGGTATAAAATCCTTCGAAAATGCAGGATTTTCGAAAGTATTTGGCGTTTAGTCACCCCAAAGCCAGTCCCACAGGCGGTCATTTGCATGCGAAGTGAATGACATCGCGCTATTTGTCCCTCGAATTTCGAGGATCGGGACTGGCCATTGAGGTCTGGAAGTAACCCGTGTCATTCGCCCCCGCGAGTCGAAACCCGAACTCGACTCCCGTCCTGTTTCAATCAGACGGGTGCGGAACCATGAAATACCCAGCGCAGCCTCTGGCCGCCACCGCAGGAGAAGCGGTCAACAATTGGCCAGAAAACACTCATCGTCGAGGCGAGCCGTGGTGGCACTTCGGAGCGATGAGGTCGTAGAATCGCTCAGGCCCGATGCTCCGTGCAGATCTCCCGGCACATTGACGGCCTCAGTCTTCCCGAGGAACACACCCCCATGCGTCGACTCGGTGCATTACCCGATCGCGGTTCGGCAGAGTTATTCCGCGACCACCTCTTCTCACAGGGGGTGCAGACCCGACTCGACCGGAATGGCACCGACTGGGTGCTCTGGATTCACGACGAGGACAAGCTCCCACAGGCTCGCGACGAGTTGGCCAAGTTCCAGGAGAACCCCGCCGATCCCCGCTATGACGGAGCCCAGGCGAAGGCGGAGGCGGTGCGGGCACAGCGGCTGAACGACGAGATCGCAGCCCGCAAGCAGCAGGTCCACATGAGCGACCGCTGGCGGGGGGGGCAGCGACAGATTCCGGTCACAGCTCTCCTGATCACGTTGTCGATTCTGGTGGCGATTGTCACCCGCGCGGGCTTGAACAAGAATGCCTGTGCCCGGTTCCTGATGGCGGAGTGGATCTTTGACC
>JAYTFV010000596.1:0-2771 GCA_043734065.1 Planctomycetota bacterium | reverse complement strand
GCCCCGCTTGGGGTCGACGTAGAACGCCTCGGGTTGCAGGTTGTTTTCGAGGGCGCTCTTCAGACTCCGGTCGACGTTATCGAGCGCCTTAATCGCATCCCGCAGCTTCCCGGCCCGCTCGAACCGCAGCTCCTTCGACGCCGTCAGCATCTCCTCCCGCAACTCTTGCAACAGATCGGTTCCCTTGCCATCCAGGAACAGCGTCAACCGGCGGATGTCCTGTTTATATTCCTCTTTAGTAATCCGCAGATTGCAGGGAGCCGTGCATTGATTGATGCTCGCCAGCAGGCACGGACGGAACCACTTCCAGCGCTGGTCGTGCTCCTCGATGTCCAGTCCGCAGTTGCGAAACTTAAACACCTTCTGCAGCACCACAATCGTGGCCCGCAGCTTCTTCGCATTGGTAAACGGGCCGTAGAGCTTGACCCCACTGCTCTCGGGCTTGCGGGTGAATTCGACGCGCGGGAAGTCCTCGTTGGTCGTGATTTGCAGGTACGGAAAGGTCTTGTCGTCTTTGAGTTCCTGATTGAACTTCGGTTGGATGTCTTTAATAAGCCGCGATTCGAGCAGCAAGGCGTCGACCTCGGAATGTGTCTGAATGAAGTCGAGGTCGGCGATCTCCGGCACCCAAACCGCAGTGCGGCGATCGGCCGCTGCGTTCGCATTGAAGTAACTCCCCGCGCGGCTGCGAAGGTTGACGGCCTTGCCGACGTAGATGACGCGGCCCTGGGCATCCTTCATGAGGTACACACCGGGAGCATCCGGGAAGGTTTTGACCTTCTCGCGCGGCGGCATGGGGGTGGGGGGAGAGCTTTCAGCCATGAGCGGTCAGCGATCAGCCAGAGGGGGGCAGGGGAGACGCTCTGGATGATAGGCAAAACGGCGGGGTGTCAACATGCCGTGGTGGGACGGGCACGTTTGCCCGTCCGTGAGTTTGTCATCAGACGAACGGGCAGATGTGCCCGTTCCACGAGCCCACGCCCGACCGCTCGCTGTCGAACTGTACTTCGGGCTTCCCTGTATTGCGATTGTCCGTACAATGCGTTTGGAGGTTGTCGTGTCCAAATCCCCCACTGCCGGAAGTTCTTCCATGCCCAGCCCGTTGATGGTCCGCTTGGATGAGGCGAGCAAGTCGCTCCTCTCGCAAGCGGCGAAACTTCGCAAAGTGAGCGTGAGCGATTACGTGCGGATGATTACTCTGGCCCAGGCGAAACGGGAAGTGGCTGCGGCCCGCGATCAGACGATTGCCTTGTCCGCCGATGAACAACTCGCCTTCTGGAACGCTCTTCAGACTCCGACCCAACTGACTCCCGCACAGAAGAAGCTGGGCCAACGGATGCGAGGCGAGTCTTGAAGGAGATCGCCATTCCCTCGGGAATGCGCTGGGAAGGACTCCGTCGCGAACACCCTCGGAAGGGGTTCGATTGCGGCGAGGCTGCCGTTAACGACTGGTTGCGGACCAGCGCGCTCCAGCATCAGACGAAGCATCTGTCCTCCACCAAAGTTCTCCTGGACAAGGGCGGAGCCATTGCCGGGTACTACACCTTGGCGATCGGCCAAGTCGACTTTGGAGACCTGCCAGCAGAGGTCAGCCGGATCTTACCCCGGCGGGCACTCCCCGTGGCAGTGCTGGCCTGGCTGGGGGTCAACCTCGCGCATCAAGGTTGTGGGCTGGGAAATATTCTGTTGGCGCAAGCACTGCGAGATTGCCACGAGGCGGGTCAGACGTTTGCGTTCGTGGCGGTGATCCTGGATGCCATCAACGACCGGGCGAAACCGTTCTACGAGCAGTGGGACTTTGCGGAACTTCCAGGTCATCCGTATCGCCTGTTTCTGACAGCCCGACAGTTGGAAGCATTGATGGCAGGCTGACGGCATTCTCCGCACTCTCTCTACCCCCCACCGCCAGCCAGCGTATATCCTCCCGGTCGTTGTCCTCTGTTCCGCTTCGGCGAGGTTTGCGTTGGCCAAAGATTCGCGTCCCAATTCTCCGGCTCCGACTTCGGCTTCGGCTTCGGTCCCTGAACCCGATGAGTCCTTCGCAGCGGTGCGGTGGGCCGGGTGGCTCATCATCCTGCTGGGGATGTCGATGGCCACATCGCGGCTGCTGTCGACGGGGCCGCTGAATAGTGCGAACGATCGGTCGCGGTGGTGTACGGTCTGGTCGCTGGCGGAGAAGGGCACCTATCAGATTGACGCAGCTCGCCAGAAGGTCGACCCGGTCTCCCGACAGAGTTGGGACACGATCGACCTGGTGAAGCACAACGAACACTTCTACTCCACCAAGCCGCCGCTGCTGCCGTGGCTGGTGACCCAGCTGTATCGCGTGTTGAAGTTGGCGACGGGTTGGACGCTCGATACGCACCTGCTGACGGTGACGCGGATCCTGCTGTTCCTGATTAACATTGTGCCGATGACAATCGCGTTGGTGCTGTGGCGCGGGATGTTGGCCGAGAAGACCCGCGACCCGCTGGCTCAGTTGTTCGCGATCACGCTGCTCGCCGGAGGGACGCTGCTCTCGCCGTTCTTGTCGGTGTTCAACAATCACACGGTGGCGGCGACGAGCGTGATGATCGCGATCTGGGCGGTCGACCGGATTCAGCGCGGGGTCGACAAGAAGTGGGAGTTCGCTCTGTCTGGGGCGGCGTTTGGGTTCTGTGTGTGCAACGAGTTGCCTTCGGCAGCCTTGGTGGGGCTGGTGTTCCTGCTGCTGTGGAATCAGGTGCCGCGTGCGATGTGGGCGCTGATGGTCGTGGCCTTCTGCGTCCCGA
>JAYTFV010000595.1:0-5175 GCA_043734065.1 Planctomycetota bacterium | reverse complement strand
GATCGGGCTACATGCGGGGGCGGGGGAGACGGTGGCCTTGCGGGTCGGGTTCCGTGAGTCGGCGAGCCCTCGACCGAATGAATTGGCTCCGTTCTGGGCGCACGGTGACGAGAAGATCGCCCCGCCGCTGCATCCGCCAGGGACGATCCAATCTTTCTCATGGTATCGCGACTATGCGGGCCTGTGGGCCAATCGCCGCCAGTTGGCCCAGGCTGAGGTGGTCGACAAGGTCGAGAAGGGGGACGCGGACGCGGGCCAGCAACTGGCCGTGTTCGGCACCAGCTTCCGCCCCAGCGAACTCATCTCGCAGCTCGGCCCGCACTTCCGCATCGTGTCGATCGAGCAGGAGAAAGTGCCTTACGACAAGGTGATCGTCGAGGATGTCCTCCCCGCCGTGGCGTTCCTGGTGGACCTCCGCGACGAGGTACAGTTCCGCAAGATGACCGACCCGTTCGTGCGGCTGATCGGTCTGATTCAGGGAGGTGAGCAGCGCGTGCTGACCGTTCGCCAGGACTACAAGAGGGCCTCGTTGTTAAGCTTTGTGTTCCAGGAAACGGATGAGGAGGTCCGCAAACGCCCGCGCGACCAGTACAACTTCCGTGTGACTTCGGCCATCACGCGCGGGCACTTCATCATTGGCACAACACCGACGGTGGTGCAAGCGGTCATCGACGAACTCGACCAGCCGCGCGGCACCCAGCCCGACCCCGGAGCGTTCACAGAACGCCAGCAGATCAGCTTCCCGAGCCTCGCCCGCCAACTGGGCCGGATGCAGTCCAACGCGATTCGCAAGATCGTCCTCGGCACCGGCTGGACTGTCGAGAAGGCGGAGCACGAGTACCAGGTGGCTCTCGGGCTTCTCGCGTCGTTCGGCGAGGCACATGTGCGTCTCGGAGATGATGCGGACGGGTTCGGAATTGAACTGGAACTGAAACCGGAGTTGCCCACGAAAGCCCAGGGGTTGCAACCCCTGGGCTTCCCCGCCGTCGATCAACCATAAACCATAAACCCTCCCCCCATGCCCCATGCCCAAGACCTGCTGAACTCCCTTCGCCCCGAACTGGCTTGGGAGCCGTTTACCCCGACTCGCAAGAGTCGCTGGGACGTGGTGAAGGCCGCGCACCTCTACCGCCGCGCGGCCTTCGGCACTCCGTGGGATGTAATCGAAGCGGCAGCCGCCTCGAACCCGTTGGAGGTCGTCCAGCGACTCGTGCGGGGACTCGACGGGCTATCTCGGTTCGAGAACGATGTCGAGCGTCTGACCCCTGGCACGCTCGCCAGCAACGACCGCAGGGAGTTGCAGGGGTTGTGGATGTACCGGCTGCTCAATTCGCCGCATCCGCTGCAAGAGAAGTTGACGTTGTTCTGGCACAATCACTTCGCGACCTCCCATGCCAAGGTGACATCGGGTCGCTTGATGCACCGCCAGAACGAGACGCTGCGGCGGTACTCCTTGGGGAGCTTCGCGGGTCTGCTACGGGAGATGACGTTCGACCCGGCGATGCTGATCTGGCTCGACTCGAACACGAACCGCAAGGGGGCTCCCAACGAGAACTATGCCCGCGAGGTGTTCGAACTCTTCTCACTCAGCCCCGGACACTACACCGAACACGACATCAAAGAGGCCGCCCGCGCCCTCACCGGTTGGAGCACCAAAGACGAACAGCCGTTCTTCAACCCGGCAGAGTACGACCCGACCGCGAAGACGATTTTCGGCCAGACCGGGGCCTTCGCGGCGGGGGATGTGGTGCGGTTGGCTCTGGGTCAACCGGCCTGTGCCCGGTTCATTGTTCGCAAGCTGTTTCGGGAGTTCATCAACGACAGCGCGACGCCGCCAGAGGCGCTGATCGAGCCGCTGGCTGCGGAGTACCGGCTGCGGGACTACGACACTGGCTGGCTGGTGCAGCGGATGCTGTCGAGTTGGCTGTTCTACTCGGAAGCGGCGATTCACCAGCGGATCAAGTCGCCGGTGGAGTACGTGGTGGGGACGGTGCGATCGCTGGGAGGTACAGTGAGTCCGATGCAGGCGGCGGAGGTCTGCGGGCAACTCGGTCAGAGCTTGTACTTCCCGCCGAACGTGAAGGGGTGGGACGGCGGGCGGGAATGGATCAGCTCGACGACATTGCTGCTGCGGCAGAACGTGGCCTTCGAGATCACCAAAGGCCGCGATGAGGCGGCTCGTTGTGACCCCGCGCGGTGGGCTGTGAAGTACGAGGCCCGCACCCCCGAGCAGATTGCCGATCTGTTCCTGAACATGTTCGTGCAGCAGACCGGCTCCCCGGCCCGCGAGCAGATTGTGGCTCAGTTGCGAACGGAGATGGAGAATGCCCATGATCGTCCGTTCGCCAGGCGAGAGAACCAGGCGCGGCTCGCGCGACTGGCGGCGCATCTCGTGCTGGCGCTGCCGGAGTCTCAACTCAGTTGACGAAGAGGATGAACCACGGAGTCATCGCCACTCTTTACTCCGAAGGAGTTGCACATCAAAGCCCAGGGTTGGCGACCAACGGGAGCCTACCCTGGGTGGAGGTCAACGGGAGAACGAACCCTGAAGGGGTTCTACACCGCAGGTTCGAGCGAGACCGGTTGTGCAACCCCTTCAGGGTTGAACTACCATCCGACCAATTTCCCAGGGTGCGCTCCCTTCGGTTGCGACCCTGGGCTTTGATGTGAAACCCCTTCGGGGTACACCACCCAGAACATCCGCCTGACAAGTCAAACCACGGACCCTGTCATGACCACCCGCCGAAACTTCCTCGCCGCCACTGCTGCCAGCCTGACCCTCCCGTCGGTGTTCCAGCGGATGGCCCTGGCCGCTCCCGGGCTCGACCAGCGCGGGGCCAAGGACTCGATCCTGGTGATCGTCCAATTGACCGGCGGTAACGATGGATTGAACACCGTCGTGCCCTACACCGAGGTGGCCTACCAGAAGGCCCGTCCGACTCTCAAGATCCCGGCAGCCTCGGTGCTCAAGCTGGAGCAGGGGCTCGGTCTGGCCCCCTCCATGACCGGGTTCAGCCAGTTGTGGCAGGCGGGCCAGCTCGCCGTCATTCAGGGGGTCGGCTATGCCCAGCCGAACCGTTCGCACTTCGAGTCGATGGACATCTGGCACAAGGCCACGACCAGCCCGACCGAGAAATACGGCTGGCTCGGCCGCTGCGCCCCGGAGATCGGCGGCGCGGGGGATGGCGTGCTGCACATCGGCGATGGCGAGCCGCCGCTGGCTGTGTATGGAGCGACGGGGTATGCCCCGTCGATGCGTTCGATCCAGGACTTTCAACTCAAGACTGGGGCCGGAGCGGAAGGGGATCGCCGCCGGGCGGCGGTCGAAGCGCTAGCCGAAAAGTCCGATGCCAGCGACGACCTGCTGAGCTTTGTGCAGTCCTCGGCCAAGCAATCGTTCGCCTCGGCCAAACGCATTCGCGAAGTCGCTGCGGAGTACAAGTCGGGCGTCGATTACCCCCAGACGCCGCTGGCCCAGCGGCTGAAGCTCATTGCCCAACTGATCGACGCCAAGCTCCCGCAGCGGGTCTACTATGTCAGCCACGATGGGTTTGATACGCACGCGGCGCAGCCACTTTCGCACGGTCAACTCTTGGGGACGATGGCTTCGGCATTGGAGTCGTTCCATGCCGACCTGAAGTCGCATGGGCACGCCGAGCGCGTGGCCGGGTTTGTGTTCTCGGAGTTCGGACGCCGCGTCGCCGAGAACGGTTCGCAAGGCACCGACCACGGGACGGCGGCCCCAGTGTTCCTGACCGGAGCCGGGATCAAGGGGGGCCTGCACGGCAAACACCCGTCACTGGAAAATCTGGAAGACGGGGATGTGAAGTTCCACACCGATTTCCGTTCGGTGTATGCCACACTGTTGCAGGAGTGGCTGGGCGTCGCTGCGAACAAGGTGCTAACCGATCAATACCCGATCCTGCCGGTGATTGCATAGAGCGGAATGTATTCCGCTCTGTACACGCATGGAGGTCGTCGCCGCCCCTCGCCAGAGGGCGGGCGGATGCCCTGGGTCGCCCGCGTTCTGGCGAACGCAGCTACGGGGGCGGAACGGAATCAATTCCGTTCTGCGTTACGCGGAGTGTACGTTGTACCAGCGGGAGCAGTGGTCGCATTTCACATCGCCATGAGGGGAGACTTCGGCTGCCCCCGGGGAGGAGCCGCAGTTCGGGCACTTGAGTTTTCCGGGCTGGGGCGGCTCGCCAGCGACCGGGGTTTCGGTCAGTCCCGCTTCTCGCAACTCGTCCTGGAGGGCCTTGAGACGCTCCACCGGCGAGGCGATCTTTCCGAACACGAGTCCGCCGCCGATAAGGACAAACGGCAATGCCACGAAACTCCCGAAGACTCGGAAGAACAACGGCGGGGAGTGAAAATCGTGCCACGGCGAGAGCCACAGAAACCCCAGCAGCGCGAGTCCCGCTCCCAAGGGGGCGATGCCAATCAAGCGTGCAAACAGCATGTGTGATTCCTGTTGCTGACTCTGAGGTCGTAGCGACCTTCGCCAGAAGGTGGGCGACTTGGAACAGACATCGCCGCAGCCAGTTCGCCCAATGTGAGTCTTTTGGTCAGTCCGAACATCGGTCCCGGCAGCCCACGTTCTGGCGAACGCAGCTACGGAACCTCCAGCACCAGCCCATCCTCCGCCAGTTCCGTCGCGGGGAAGATGCGGCGGGCGGTCTCGATTCCGATCGGATCGTCCTCGGGGTGTTGGGGATCAACGTGAGTCAGGACCAAACGGATCACGGCAGAATCTTTCGCGAGTTTCGCGACCTGGCTGGTGTGGCTGTGACCGGTCTTCGCGCACCACGGGGCCATGTCGTCGGCGAAGTTGCACTCGTGAATCAGCAGGTCGACGCCGCGGATGAACTCGGTGTATGTGCCGTCGACCGTCGTATCTGTCACATAGGCGAATGATCGCGGTTGGCTGGCCTCTTCCCAGTCGACGCGAAAGGCCCGCGACCCGCCCGGATGGCTTGGTAGCGGGTGGTGCGAGACCGCGACCTCGCCGATTTGGTACTGCCGACCCGGCTCCAACTCCACCAGTTCAAACCCCGGCCAGATCGGGAACACCGCGTCATGAAACAGGTGCTGCTGGACGGCTTGCAAGACCTGCGGTGCGGCATAGATGCGGCACGACCGAATGTCGCCGCGCAGCAGCGGGACCAGCAGATA
>JAYTFV010000594.1:0-3897 GCA_043734065.1 Planctomycetota bacterium | reverse complement strand
CCATGACGAAGACGCCAGCGTCTATTTGAACGGCATTCTGGTCCGCGAACTCAAAGGTTTTGGAATCGAATATTTGACCATCCCGTTGGAGATGTTCACCCGCCCGATGCTCGCCGCAAAGGACAACATACTGGCGGTCCATTGCCACCAAACCGGCGGCGGACAATATATTGATGTCGGCCTCGTTGAGGGACACACCTCGCCGAAACAGTTGGCCCAGGAGGCCGATATGGAAGCCTATCCCGCGAAAGTGGCCAATCTGGAGCGGCAGATCAGCGAGTTCGAGGAGACGATGAAACCGCACCTCCCCGGGGGCGAGATCGACGACTTCAAGGCCGAAAGTGTTCGCGAACGAGTCTTGAAGAAGCATGTCGGAGAGTTCCTGACCGAGGAGCAGTTCCAGACATATGTCCAATTCCGCCAGCAGCGACGGAAGCTCCGGGATAATCCGCCGCGCAGCCAGGGGATGGCCCTGGTCATCAAGGAAAATGGCAAGGATGCTCCGCCGACACACGTGCTGATTCGCGGCAACGCCCATGTTCCCGGGGATGCCGTCGAGCCGCGTTTCCCGAGCGTGCTGACCGACACGATCCCCGTGGTGCATGTCCCCGCCAGCGGCCAATCGACCGGTCGCCGCCGCGCTCTCGCCGAGTGGATCGCCAGCCCCGACAACCCGCTCACCGCGCGCGTGATCGTGAACCGCGTCTGGCAGTGGCACTTCGGACGCGGCATCGTCAAGTCATCGAGCAACTTTGGTCTGCAAGGCGATGCGCCGACACACCCGGAACTGCTCGACTGGCTGGCGGCAGACCTCATCGAGCACCAGTGGGATCTGCGGCACCTGCACCGTTTGATCCTCAGTTCGAACACCTATCGCATGTCGTCGCGCGGGCAGGCAGCGGCTCTGGCCAAAGACCCGCTCAACGACCACTTGTGGCGGTTCGACATGCGGCGTCTGCGCGCGGAAGAGATCCGCGACACGGTGTTGGCCGTCAACCGCACACTCAATACGGAGAAGATGTACGGCCCCAGCATCTACCCCAAGATCGAAAAGGAAGTCCTGGCCGGGCAGTCGGTTCCCGGTTCGAATTGGGATCAAAACTCCCCCGAGGGCCAGACTCGCCGCAGCATCTACGTCCACATCAAACGTTCGCTGACGGTCCCGCTGCTGGCCGCCTTCGATGTCGCGGACACCGACGCGGCCTGCCCCGTCAGGTTCTCCACGACCCAGCCGACGCAGGCCCTGACAATGCTCAACAGCGTGTTCACCAACGACGCTGCGGCGGTGTTTGCGAAGCAGGTCCGGGAGCAGGCGGGGGAGGACGCGAAAGCCTTCGTGACGCTGGTCCTGCAACGTACGCTCCAGCGCCAGCCAGCTCCGGCGGAGATCACGCGCGGGATTCAACTGATCGGCGACCTGCGGGAGAAGTTCCAGTTGTCAGCGGAGGATGCGCTGAAGTATTACTGCCTGATGGCTCTGAACCTGAACGAGTTCGTCTACCTGGATTAGTGGCACACCACGGTGGTAGCTGCGTTCGCCAGAACGCGGGGAGCCCGCACTCTGGCGAGTGCGGCTACCTGACAAGCTCAACTTGGTGGACCATTACCCCGCAGCGCTGGTTTCCAGAGCCAATTCCGCCGAGCCGTACTTCGCCCGCAGGACATCCCCGCACTGCTGCAAGACATCATTGGCCACGCGGTTGGGATGCGTCGTTCCCTGGAGCCGGACAAACGGCTTGCCGAGGGGATCGCAATACTGTTTGACATCGCCGTGACCGTGGCTCATCCAGCGGATCACCACCATCACCAACGCGACATCCGACCGCTGCACCGGGGCGGCGAAACGTTCGATCGACTGTTCGTGGTGAGCCTCCAGCCAAATCAGTTCTGAAAGCCCGAAGACACGTTCCAGCCGCGCCTTGGCAAGTTGATCGACCTCCCCGCCGATCAACACCACCGACCGCCCATGCAGCAATCGGGCGAGTTCCTGCACTTGGGGATTCTGCTGTCCCTGGGGGGCTTCCGTCTCGATCTGCCGCAGTTCCATCGTCCGGTGATAATCGTCGATCGTGCGGAGGACTTGTTGAAAGCTGTCGGGGGGAGTCATGTCAGCGGGCAAGTGTTCCAGGTGCGGCAACAGTGTCTCCCGGAGCGGGACATAACTCGGCGGGAGTTTCTCTGTCACGGTGATTTCCTCGACCGCTCGGAAGACCGCTTCCCACGCATCGGGGTCGTCGTGTGACTTCTTCAGTTCGTGCTGGATTTTGTTCAGGATCTTGGTGAGTCGTCGAGGCGAGTCCCACTTCCGGCGGGCTTGCTTGATCTGCTCGACCCACTCCTTGAACCTCTTGGGATCGGCGGGGTCGTCGATTTTCATGTGCCGGGAAATAAAGATCGACTGCTCCTTGGCGGTCTGAAACAGCCAGCGGTAGACGCTTACCTGGCGATCATCTTCAATCGGGGCGGCTGCGGCCCGCATGGCCGACTGAATCGCGGCCAACATGTGCAGCGACTGCGATAACTCAGTGCTGTACCGGGCCGGTTCCGTGGTCCGCCGGGGATCCTTGACGACCGCTTCGACATACCCAATTCCATCGATGATCGCCGCATATGCCTCGGAGAGCAGAGGAGCGTCGTAGAGTCCGGGCAGGTCCGCCTGCATCCGCTGGCCGATCAGCACGAGGGCCTCGATCTGGATCGGAGAAGTGGCTGCAAATGACGGGATCGTCGCCGAGCGAACCGGTGTGGGGCTGGCATCGACTTGGCCCAGGGTCAGCCGCTTCGTCGCTTCATCCGGCGAGAGATAATCCGGGGTGACCCCGTTGGTGGCCGGGTGGACCTTGCGGGGTGGGGCCGCGATGCGCCCCCGCAACAGGGAGTTCGCCAGCTTGCGACTGAACAACGCCTCGACCACCTCGACCGCCTGGTCCTCGGCCTCACTATCGAGCGAACCGTCTTTCGCAGCGTCGATCAGGAACAGGATCGCTCGCATGCCCTTCAGATTCTCAGCATCCTCCAGGACACCTCGCCGCTCCGCGTGATCGCCCAGCTTGAGCAGCAAATTCGAAGCCCAGGTGCAGAGTTCGTTGACCTCCGCATGGGTGTTCGATTCCCCCTTGACCACCTGCAACCCCTGCACTCGCTGCAAAATCTCCGTCACCTCTAAGACCACAGCCGCGTCCCGATCGCGGGACGCCCGTAACTCGTTGCGCTTGCGATCGAGCGCCCGCTTCCAGTCGGGGAGAGCCAACTCGGTCGTCGGCGAGACCCCCGCGAACGCGGCGTACTCGGTGGTGAATCGAGTGCGACTCTCGCTCCATTCGAGGTATCGTTCGGCCCAGCGAGAGGGGATGGGCAATCCCTGCTCCCGGAGGAGCGGCGTCGCCTGGGAGATTTCACTCGCCAGCGCGCTGGACTGAATTCGAAGCTGATCCAACTGCTTGGCGATCTCTTCGCACAGCAGTTCATCGGGACTGAGTTGATCGGAGGCGATGTTGGCTGACATGATGCGAAACAATCCACTGGCCGCCCGCGTGAACCCCGGCGTGTGAATACCCCTTGTCTCCGGGGGGAACCCACAGGCAACAGTCCGAGCCACAGTATACCAAGCCGAGCAACGACTCCCCAGTGAGAGAGCTCTGTGTGTGCATCTGGATTGTCGGCGATTTCTCCGAAATCGCTGTCTCAATGCGATTCGTAAGACTGACCCCCAGAATGTTTGCGCGATGCACATACTGAAGTTGCAGGTTGGTCCGAGATGCCAGCGATGCTCCTTTGCGTCCTGGCGCCTTGGCGACTTTGTACTACTCACCCCAAGAATGTTTGCAGGCTGCGCACATTTCCGGTGGTCAGGAACCCTCTGTACCCCGAAGGGGTGATCCATCACAGCCCAGGGTC
>JAYTFV010000593.1:0-1703 GCA_043734065.1 Planctomycetota bacterium | reverse complement strand
GGCCTTGTCGAAGACTCCAAGACCGTGGCACCCGTTTCCCAGATTTACAAGGGCGATCACGCTGGCAGGGGTGCCAGCCCTCTCAATTGAAAACGAGGTGAGTGCGGTCAAATTCCTTCGTGTTCCTCGTCCGAATGCAAAGACGGGCAGGAGTGCCCATCCTCCAACGAATCGAGCTTTCATGAAACTCATCGCCTGGTTCTCGTTCATCACTGTTACTGCATCCCTTTTGGCAGCAGATCCGAAGCCTCAAATGGCACCGACACAGGCCGAAGTATCCTATGGACCACATGCCAGGAACGTGCTGGATTTCTGGAAGGCCCCCGGTGACGGATCGCGTCCGCTGCTGGTCTACATTCATGGTGGCGGTTGGGTCGGGGGCGACAAGAAACAGGACACGTCGCGATACCAGCCGTTCCTCGACAAGGGGATTTCCTGTGCGGCGATCAACTATCGCCTGACAGGAGAAGTCCCCTTGCCCGCTCCTGTGCATGACGCCGCGCGAGCCATCCAGTTTCTGCGCACGAAGGCGACCGAGTGGGATATTGATACCACACACATCGCCTTGACCGGCGGAAGCGCCGGTGCCTGCACATCCATGTGGCTGCTGCTGCACGATGATCTGGCCGACCCGAAATCCACGGATCCAGTCCTTCGCGAATCAACTCGTGTTTGTGCCGCTGCGGTTGTCGCGGGACAAACCTCGATCGACCCGCAGGTGATCGAAGGCTGGCTCGGCCCGAATGTGCTCAAGCACCGCATGATCAACATGTCCGTGGGTGAAGCAACCATCGAAGGGGCTCTGAATAACTACGAGCAACATCGCGAGTTGTTCGTCGAGTTTTCGCCCTACAACCACGTCGACGGAAAAGACCCGCCGCTGTTGATGACCTACGGTGGCGACATGACACTGCCATCCAAAGACGCGGGACACGGCATCCATCATCCGGTCTATGGAGTCAAACTGAAGGAAAAATCCGACAGCGTCGGCCACGAATGCCACCTGCTGATCCCTGGTACATCCAAGTCGGAGAATTACGTCACCGCCAATGCTTTCTTGATCGACAAGTTGCTGGCAAAATAATGAAAGGGATACCATGACGCGTCTCTTCGCGTGCCTGCTCGTGACCATCTTTCTGGTGCATCCCCGGGTTTCGGTTGGCGATGGTCCCGATGGACCGAGGCCACTAATCCCTACAGCCGGACTGCCGACCGGCAAATGGGTTGTTGAATTCGCCAACGGAGTTGTCGAGCAGTGTGAAATCCGAGCCGATGAGACCGTATCAGTCGTTGAACCACGCCGGGCATCAACCGGCAAAGTCTCGATCAAGGCAGCTTCGTTTGTGATTGTCTGCGAGGACGACCGCGTCGAGCGATGGACCCCGGTTGGCAAGAGGTTTGTTGTCGAACATTGGGCTTCTGGATCGCAGATTCTGACTGGTATGCCAGTCCTTGGCATCGCCGAACTTGGGCAGTAGGTCGAAGCGACACAATGGCTGAGGATCATGGCAGATTACGTACTGATCACGTGGGGTAGGCTTCCAGCCTGCCGTCCGAGGACACAATGGCTGAGGATCATGGCAAATTACGTACTCGCCGTCTTCATGGGGCGGACAAAGACGTTCCAATCGACACGATGGCTGAGTACCGTTCCCCGCAAGTGGGGGAACAATCGGAAGAGCGAGACCAGATCGCCATCGCCG
>JAYTFV010000592.1:0-1774 GCA_043734065.1 Planctomycetota bacterium | reverse complement strand
CATCTGGCACTCCGAGGACAACGGCTCCCATTGGACCTCTCAGTCGACCGGCGAGAAAACCCCGCTACGGTCGCTGCACTTCACGGATGAACAACATGGCGTGGCGGTCGGCGAGCTGGGCAAGATTCTGGTCACCGATGATGGCGGTGAGACATGGACCGCCGTCCGAGGCGGCGAGCGTCGGCTGGCCCTGCTCATGATCCACGCCCACCCGCAGCAAGTCTCGCTCGGCCTGACAGCCTACTTCTCAGGCGAATGGGGCTACCGCTCGGGAGTGGTCCTCCTGACCCGCCGCGATCTGGGAACCGATGCGTTGCGGAATGTTCCGGTCCAACTGCGATTGGAGGATGCCTTCTCCGTGGTGGGTGGCAGTAGTGCCGCGATCGATTGGAGACTGCCAGTCACGGTCCCGGCTCTGGACCGCGATCGCGACAAGTTGCTCGAAGAGTGGCTCTTGCTCACGGACCAGAAGCTGCCCCATGTCGTCACGACCGACCTGGTGGCCAAGATCCGCATGTGGCAACCGGAGGTGGTATTGGTCTCGACTCCTGCCCAGACCGATGCCGCTGCGAGGATCACGTGGGATGCGGTGCAGGAAGCCGTGGTCGCCGCCGGAGATGCCTCCGCACACCGCGAATTGGAAACACTGGTCGGCCTCCCGCCGTGGCAGGTCCAGAAGATTTTCGCGAACACTCCCGGAGTGGCCGGAGCCCAGAATGTGGGGGCGCAGGATTATCTCGCACGGGCCGGAGTGACCATCGATCAACTGGCCGAACCCGCTGCGGCCCGGCTCTTCGAGCATCGCGATGTCGTCATCCGCAACGAGGGCCTGACGCTGGTCCACTCCGACATGGAGGACCAGGCGGTCGCGGGGCAGTCGCTTTTCGGTGGCCTCAACATCCCCACCGGCGGACCCGCGCGTCGAACACTCTCCAAGGCGTCACTCGACGACATCGAGGACCGCAAACACGCCATCCAGCGGCGGCAGTCCTTCTTCAGCAACGGCGAGAGACAGATGAACAGCCGCTCTCAGGGTGCCGAGTTGATCGCCTATCTCCAGAATGAAGCCAAACTGCTTCCGCCCGATCAGGGGGCCAAGCTGCTCTCCGACATGGCCCGCGGCTACCGCGAGCGGATGCTCTGGGACTCCGCCGAGCAGACCAGTACGCTGCTGCTCGACATGTACCCCGATCACCCGGCGGCGACCGAATGTGCGGCGTGGCTCCTGCGATTCTGGACCAGTTCCGAGATGAACTGGCAGCGTCTGCGGCCCCGCATCTCGAAACAGACCGAGTCCCAGATCAACCCCGTGATTCTGCAGGCTCAGTTTGAGACCCAATTGCAGAACGGCCAGAAACTGCCGGGGACTTTAGCGACGCCCGAGGTCGAGCCCGCCGCCACTCCCTTCGAGGGAAGTGACTCTCCCGTGCGAGTCAAACCGAAGGCGTTCGGGGCGGTACTCACGGACGACACCAGCGGGCACGACCTCGTCACGATGCAGGCCGAACAATGGAGGACGCAAGCCACGAAGATCTCGGGATTGGTCGAGAAGACCTCGCCGGGTTTCTTCAAAGAACCCGAGGTGCAGATGTCGATTGCGGCCCTCCTGCGGCGCAGCTCGCGGCACTCCGATGCCGATCGTGTTATCGATCAACTGCTCAAGCTCGACTCGAAGGATCCCTGGAACCAAGTCGCTCAAGGCGAGTCTTGGCTGTTGCGTCCGCAGGCCCGTTCGCCGCGTCCGGTGGTCACTTGTCGCAAGACGGGGCTCGCT
>JAYTFV010000591.1:0-7870 GCA_043734065.1 Planctomycetota bacterium | reverse complement strand
GTCGCCGCTGCCGAAGCAGCAGTTGGTCGGGAGTTCCTGGGTCGCAACGAAGGCGAGTTCCTTGCCGCTGGCCGGTTCGAAGACGGCGATTCCGAAGCGTTGCTCGTTGCGGATGGCGGCAAAGAGGCGGCCCGCCTGGTCGACGCACATGCCGTCGATGCCCGCATTCTTGCCGAAGTCGACGATGATGCGGCGCTGGCCGAGCGTGCCGTCGTCTTTGATCGGGAAGGCGTTGAGCGTCATCCGCCAAGCTGCGAATTCTGAGGTGCCGAGCAGCGGCTTGCCGTTGTTGGTCTCAGCGACGTAGAGGGTCTTGCCGTCCGGGGAGACGGCCACGCCATTGGGTTTTGTAATGTCGGTCGTGACCCGCGTGACCGAGTGGTCTTCGGGCTTCCAGAGGTAGACGCTCATCTGGTCGAGTTCGAGCGGTTCCTTCCCGACATAGAACGGGTCGGTGAAATAGACCCAGCCGCGCGGATGGACATCGAGATCGTTGGGGGCGTTGAAGCGTTTGCCATCGAACTTCTCGACGAGGAGTTTGACCTTCCCATCCGAGGTGATCTCAACGATCGCGCGGGCTCCGGCGTTCGCTCCGCAAGCGGCCAGGAGCCGTCCCTTGGCATCGAAGACGAGGCCGTTGCTCTTCTGGCTATCGGGGCAGTGGACGGTGGTCTTTCCGGTGTGTGGGTCGTACTTGAGGATTCTCCCGGGCTTCACATCGGCGATGTCGCTGAAGTAGATCGAGCCGTCGGGACCGAGGGCCGCGCCTTCGGTGAACTCGCCGTCGTTCCAGAGTTGTTCGAGCTTGGCATCCGCCGGGAAGATCGGCGAGTCTTCCGCTCGCAACGTGGTGGCGATGGCCAGTGAAGCGAGACACAAACCGAGCAGCAAAGAGAAACGCATGGGAAAAATCCTCAAGTGACGAGACATCCCGTTGAGCCGCGACGCGAATTCTTCGAAGCGGAGCGCGGAGTGAATCACAACGCGGCTGGTGAATGAACGGCTTCGGTTTCGGCGACCGAGAAGTCGACCTTGTCGTAAATCTCCCGCAGCTGGATCGTGATGCCGACCGAGGTCAGTGCGAGTTGGGAGTCGATGCCGCGCGATTCCGTCATCGTCCACGTGTTGTTCGGATTCCGCTCGAACCGCTCGACGAGAACTTCTTTTTGTGAGACGAGGACATACTCGCGCAGCGATTCGATCTGGCGGTAGTTCCCAAACTTCTGACCCCGATCGTAGGCTTCACTGCTGTCCGAGAACACTTCAAATAGCACGGTTGGGTTGAAGACGACATCCGGCTGCCCGTCGGCGAGTTCCAGCGGCCCACACGCAATGCTGGCGTCGGGGTAGGTGTAGAGTCCCGTTTGATCGACGAGGATTCGTAGGTCGCTGTCATACAGAGTGCAGGAGTGGCCTCGCAAGGGAACACCCAGCGCGATAATCAGATTCGTTTTCAGTTTGCTGTGCCGGGGAGTCCCCCCGGCCATCGCAAAGATTTCACCCTGGAAATACTCACTACGGTACGCGGACGTGCGTTCCAGAATGAGGTATTCGGCGGGGCTGAACTTCTTGACTCGCGCGGGGAGCCCCATGAGATTCCTCGTTGACGACAGGCACTCGACGCAGAACTTCGCCGCTCATCGTTGAGTTTAGCCGCGACGCGAAGGCTTTGCGAAGCGGAGCGTGTGGCGTCGTGCCACATTAGCGAATATACCGCACGCGAGAGAAATCCGGCACGCGGACATACGTCACCTTGCCGCCGAGGGCGATGCGACCGGGCCGTGACGGGAGATGGACCACGAACGGCTTCCCGATGAGGGACCGCTCCGGCACGCCGGGCGATTCCCAGCAGCGGCTGTCGAGGGAGACCGGGCTGTTGTCGCCGAGGGCGAAATACTCGTCACTGGCGAGCTGGAACTTCTTGCCGTCGGCGTTGTTCTTGGGGGTGTAATAGACATCGCGGTAGAGGCGGAGATTTCGCACGCTGAGGGAAGCCCCCTGCGCCCCCAGGCGAGCCACGCGCTCGACCCACGGGGCGGGCGGCTCCTCGGCGCTTTCGGGAAGGAGTAACGGTTCGCCGAGCGGCTCTTCATCAATCCCGACCACGAGCTGACCATCGAAGACGGAGGCGATGATCTGGTGCGAGCCGGACTGGAAGCTGCGGGGCAGGGGGGTGGAAATCATGGGAGACAGACTTCCAAAGTCTTCCGAGACTTCGGAAGTCTTCGCGGGAGCGGCGTGGCACGTGACGTTCAGCGTGCGGGCGGCGAAGTCAAACTGGCAATCCACGGGGGTGTGGCCATGAGCCAACCGCACCGTCAGTTGGCCCGAACTCGGGACATGATCGATTTCGAACTCCAGCATCACGTCGCGAACGCGATAGCTCGCGACCCCCTCGTACCGCTGGTTATAGCCATACTCATCCGAGATCGGGGCGTAGTGGGAGCGAAAGTAGAGCTTCTTCATCGCCTTCAGGAAGGTTTCATTCGTCGTGCGACTGGTCCAGCGGTCCAGTTCCTCAGCCGACAGCACGCCCGTCAGGGTGAGCAGCTGCTTCTGGGTGTCGTAGAACAGTGACGTGAACTCGGGCGCGGGCCGAACGAGCGACTTCGGCCACTGAGCCAGGGGAACCTGCGACTCGTGCGAGCCGCCCGCAACCACCCAGTGCCGGAACTCCAGCCAGTCGAGCGGGGTGTTGGGCGCGGTGCCACCAAAGGTGAACCCCTCGGTCGTTTCCGTCCATTGCGACTCGTCGGCCTCAGCGGACCAGCGCGGCTCCCAGTCGACGTTTTCGGGGTCGGGCTGGTGCGAGTGTTCGTCGACCAGGATGCGCGTGCCGATCTGGGCGGTGAGGGTCTTCCGCTGCTGGACGCCATTGGCGAAGACCTCGCCCCCCTTGATTTCGATCATCTCGCCCGGCAGGCCGACCGCCCGTTTGACGTACGCCTCCAGCGGGTCGCTGGGGTTGCGGAACACGATCACCTCCCAGCGATGGGGGTTTCGCAGCATGAAGGCGTGCTTGTTCACCAGCAGCTGGTCCCCTTCGTTCTTGGGGAGGCTGTTGATGGTCAACCCGGTTCGTCCGCAGTTGGGACAGGCCGTGCCTGAGATGCCGTGCGGGTCGCCGACGCTGGCGGATGCTGTCGAGGCGATCGAACTGCTTCCCTCCGCTTCGGCGAGTGACATGCCCCTGGCAAACTGATGCGAGCAAGTCGGGCAGGTCACCTGCCGGTGATACCCGAGCAGGCAGGGAGCCATCGACCCCGTGGAAATGAGATACCCCTCTGCGGCGAACGTGCGAAAGATCAGCACGGTCACCGCCAGTAGCAACAGCGACTCAATCACATGGCGAATGGGCGATGTGGCGGGCTGCTCGGGAGTGGGGTGTTCCTCAGCCAACGTGGTGCCTCGGAGGGTGCAGTTGTGCGGGTTGAATCGACTATACCGATCTTATCTGTTCTCCCCATTGTAATGGAATGGAGGCTTGTGCGGATTTTTTGGGGGAAGCTGAAGTCTGAAGGCTGATACCGTGTATGCGTCCGAAAAGTCGGTGGAGTCTCCATTCGCCATCGGCCGTATTCTGAGCCGCGAAGCGGTGGCAGCATGTAGCCGTGGGTGAAACCCACGGAATTCGCATCCCTGAGCCGACCCAGCGGCGACAGCGACGACAGCAGGATCGGCAAGGCGTCTTTGGGCGTCAGTGACCTTCTCGGTGACGGGGGGGGGCGCTGTCGCCGCTTCGCGGCTGAAGGCCAGAAAACACCTCCGGCAATCAGCCATCAGTCAAAAGAAATATTTCGGAACCTGGCGGTCTGGGCGGTGTTGAACGGTGGGAGAGACGTTGGCGTTGAGTCGACGGAACCTCAACGCTTACAATCACTTTCACTTTTTGACGCGCGGGTTGCGTTCTGACCACTGGGGAGAGACGAGATGAAATCGTTGCGATGGTCCCGTTGGGGACTGCTGTCGATGTGTTGTGCGGCCAGTGTCTTCGCGCAGGAGGGTGAGAAGCCTGCTGATCTGTTCGGCAAGCTCGATGCGAACAAGGACGGCCAGCTGACGCTGGAAGAAGTTCCCGAGGACGCCCGCCCGCACTTCGAGCGGCTGATCCGCAAGGGGGACAAGGACGGCAACAAGTCGCTGTCGCTGGAGGAGTTCGTCGCCGCGCACACTCCCGATGCCCAGCCTCAGCCGGGTGGCAACCCCGGCGAACGCGGTCCGGGCCAGGGCAACCCGGGTCAGATGTTCGAGCGCCTCGACGCCAACAAGGACGGCAAGATCTCGAAGAGCGAGATCCCGGCTGAGGCCCCGGAACCCCTGCGGCAGATGATCAATCGCATCTTCGAGAAGGCGGGCAAGGAAGAATTGAGCCGGGAAGAGCTGATGCAGGCTGTGGGCCAGATGATGCAGGATCGCGGCGGCAATCCGCAACCTGGCGGAGGGGGGGCCGGGCCGGGGCCGATGATTCAAATGCTCAAGACTCTGGACAAGAACGGCGACGGCAAGGTCACGTTGGATGAAGTGCCCGAGGAGCATCGCGAACGTCTGAAGGGGCTGATGGAACGCCTCGGCGGCGGAGACTCGATCGACCTCAAGAAGGCCGAAGAGATGGCCGCCCTGTTCAGGGGTGGTCGTCCGGATGGCGGTCAACGTCCGAACGGAGACCGCAAGCGTCCCGAGGGAGCCAACTCGGAAGGTCGCGGCCCGATGCCCCCCATGGGTCGCATCCCCCTGCTGGATGAACTCGACGAGAACAAGGATGGCCGCCTGAGCAAAGAAGAGTTCTCGAAGGCGGCGTCGGTGTTTGCGGCCCTCGACCAGAACCAGGACGGCTCTCTCGATCCCCGCGAATTGCTGGGTCCGCCTCCGTTTGCCCGCGAGGGGGGCCGAGACATGGGGCCGGAAGGTCGTGGATCACGCCCCGCGGGAGAGGCGCGTCGCCCCGCAGCCGAAGGCGCTCCCGCCGGTGAGCGAGGCCGAGACGGTGAACGTCCCGCAGCTCGCGGAGAAGGGGATCGCCCGCGCGGAGAAGGGGATCGTCCCGCTGCTCGGGGCGAAGGGGATCGTCCAGCTGCTCGCGGTGAAGGGGATAACCCGCGTCCCGCTGGCCGGGGAGACGCTGGCCGTGGAGAACGCGGTGCCGCCGCGGGTGGACGCTTCAACGCGGATGAAATGTGGAAGCAACTCGACAAGGACGGCGATGGCAGCCTCTCGAAGGACGAAGCCCCCGAGCGAATGAAGGCCAACTTCGACACGATCGACAGCAATAAAAACGGCAAAATCGACCGTGAAGAAGCCCGCGCCAACATGGAACGCCGCCTCGGTGGTCGCGAACCGGGAGCGGGTGGTCCCCGTCGCGGGGAGCGTCCGGAAGGTGCCGCCCCCGAGGGCAATCGCCGCCCCGCAGCCGAAGAGCGGAAGCCGGAAGCCGACAAGCCCGCGGACAAGAAGCCAACTGACGAGAAGCCAGCCGAGTAACCCTCTGACCCATTCGACCTCCGAAGAATCCGCACACAGGCCGGGCCACCATGCCCGGCCTGTGTTGTTTTCGCCTGTACGAGGAGACTCTGGAGGCACGACAACCGCTTGAAAAATCCAAGGGATTGCTTGGTCTGGCCCTGCGAGAGCGTTACCATCAACTCATGCCAAAGCGTCCCAGTCATCAGAGAAGCATCAAGCATGGCCAGTTCGTGGACTGGCCGGAAGGGGTTCCCTTGCCTCACGATGTCGCTCAGCGGGCTGTATTGCGAGGGAACACCGAGCACAAGACTTACCCCTCGCAATTTGGCCCTCCGGCGAACTTTTCTGACAAAACGAAGTGCGACAGATACCGCGAGGAGAATTGGCCACAGCTCGTAGAGGCGTTACGTCGGGCCATTGAGTCTCGCGCTCTGTGGGTTCCTTCCGAGGCGACTTTCCCAGTCGGGCTTGGGTTTGGATCAATGATGTCCTGCATGAAGCGAGGCTGGAGAACCAGGAACTCGGACACTATCAGGGCTTCCCTCTCGACCCGCCTGACTACCCACTGCCGATCGATCGCCTGAAGGGAGTACCGCATGTCGAAATCCCTGTGGCTTGATTACGAATTCATCGATCAGCCGGCCTCTCAAAATCCAATGGAGAGGAAGACTTGGTGTCAGTTGAGAATACGCATCGGGGATCGATTTGTATCCCGTGTCTGGGATCGGTCCACAAAAGCTGAACGAACAACTTTGTATGTCCCCGCCTTCCCGATCGCGGAATGGTTGGTTTCGAACTGGTGGTTTTTGTGGAACGAGGGGCAGCGTCCCTCCGACCCATGGAATTGGGCACAGCGACATTGCTTTCGAGCTGCGGATGCTGCCCTGTTGCTGCCGAAGTTGAGTGTGTTCCATGACGGGAAATGCCAGCGTGTCCAGTGGGAGGCCGATCCGGAGGGATCGCGGCCTCACATGCCTGCTGAGTTCTGCGGTGGGGCTGGCGATGAGGTTTTGGATGCTGATCAATGTCGCATGACTCTCTCGCAGTTCATCGACGACACGCTCGCTCGCGTCCGTGATCTCGGTGATGATCGAGTTCGCGATCTGCATTCGCTGTGGCAGGCCATTCGATCTGCGGGCCAGGACGAAAGCGACTTTTGTCGTTTAGCGGGGAGATTCGGCGTCGATCCATATAACCGCAAAGAGATGACCGACGATCTGGCCACGTTTCTGGAAAAGGAATTCAAGACGGTCGACTATCCCCTGGTCACCGATCTCATCGACGTATCTCACCCCCAGACGATAAGCCAGCAGTGGGAATGGATCACCCGCACGAACGCGGAGCTAGGCATGGGGCCGCATCGCTCGGAATCGAATGTGGCGATCCCGGTCCGGGGGACGAGTCCCCCGACATTCGGCTATGAACTCGCCCGGACGATTCGAAAAGTGGTGGGATTGTCGGACGAGACCCCGGTGGATTCCGTTGAGAATCTCAGTCGTCCAATTCTGAACAAGACTTTCCGTGTCGTAGACCGAAACCACTTGTTCGGAACTGGGATCAAGTCATTGATCGGACAGACATTGAGTGGTGAGATCATCTCGGCAGGGCCACATGCTCTCCGCGCGGATAACCGACGATTTCTCGTTGCCAGAGGTCTGTGTCACGCCATCGCCAACACTCGATCCAGCCAACGGCTTGTCACCGAAGCCTTTTCCTGGGATCAACAGGCGTCACGGGCCTTCGCTGCGGAACTCTTGATTCCTCAAGAAGCGATCAAGAACCGAATCTCTCGCTCAGTCGCAGATCAATCCCTCATCGAAGTGTTGGCCAGTGAATACGTGGTCAGCACATTGGTCGTCGAACGGCAGTTGCAGAATATGAGGATCACAATTTCGGAGGACTAACCCGCCAGGCGATCCTGGTTGCCCATGGCTGGTGTTTCGGGCTCGCGGAATCTGGAGACTCGCCAGCATTGCATCCACTCTTCGTTCTTCCGATAGCCCCACATCCCCCGCGTATCATCCCCACATGCCGGGACGCATGCCATGTCGGACACCGTCAGTGCCGTCACTCCCTCGGTGGAATCATCGGCCACTCTCCGCGACTGGCTGATGGAGTTCATCTACTTCACGGTCAAAGAAGCTCTCGCTTGCGTCTTTGCCGGGTCGTTCTTCCTGGCGGTACTGCTGCTGCCGAGAGCCGGGTTTCTGGGCGTGCCGCGTTACGATCTGTTACTCCTCATCGCCTTGGCGATCCAAGCCGCGATGGTCTGGTCCGGCTGGGAGACCAAGGACGAACTCAAGGCGATCTCGCTGTTCCACCTGCTCGGCATCGGCCTGGAACTGTTCAAAACCTCCAAGGCCATCGGCTCCTGGTCCTACCCCGATTTCGCCTACACCAAGTTCTTCGG
>JAYTFV010000590.1:0-3113 GCA_043734065.1 Planctomycetota bacterium | reverse complement strand
CGCGGAGCGAAAGACGACACTCTGGGATGTCACGATCATGAGGGAACCGCACATGACTGCTTGCCACCGAATTGCACTCTGGTGCTGCTGGGTCTATGTCCCCGCGCTGTGTCAGGCGGCCGTGTTTCCCGGCCTGGGGCCGAAAGGGACGTTGCAGAGTATTCAGGTCGAGGCGGCGGGGTTGCCGCAGTTGATCGGGCGGAATGCTCGCCAGCAGTTGGTCGTGACGGGCGTCTACTCCAGTGGGCAGCGGCATGACCTGACCCATGAGGTGCAGTACGCGGTCGACAAGCCGAACCTCGTCTCGGTCAATGCTGAGGGATTTGTGACCCCGCTGGCGGACGGGGCGGTGAACATTACCGTCAAAGAACCGGGCGGGAAGACGGCGACGCTGGCCCTCACGGCTCTGCGCTGTGCGGAGGAGTTGCCGGTCAACTTCGAGAATGAGATCGTGCCGATCTTCACCAAGCTCGGCTGTAATACGGGCGGCTGTCATGGGAAGTCGGGCGGGCAGAACGGGTTTCAGTTGTCTCTGCTCGGGTTCTATCCGAAAGAGGATTACGAATTCCTGGTCTTTGAAGAACGCGGTCGGCGGATCTTCCCGGCGGACCCGGAATACAGCCTGCTGCTCCAGAAGCCCGCCAACATCCTGCCGCATGGCGGGGGTAAGCGGCTGTCGCCCGGCTCGTATGAGTGGGAGTTGATCGCCCGCTGGATTCGCCAGGGGACCCCCTACGGCAGCGAGACCGACCCGACCATCGACCACATTGAGGTCATCCCGCCGGTCCGCGAGATGAACTTCAAGTCGAAGCAACAGTTGTCGGTGATCGCCCATTACAGCGACAAAACGACCCGCGATGTGACGCGGCTGGCCTCGTTCGAGGCGAACCACGCGAACATGGCGATCAGCAACTCGTCGGGTCGCATCACCGTCGAGGATGTCCCCGGTGAGGTGGCCATCATGGTCCGGTTTGCAGGGACGGTCGGCGTCTTCCGGGCGGTGATTCCACAGGGCAGCCCCGTCCCCACCACGCCGCCCGAGAAGAACTTCATCGACAAGCTGGCGTTCGGGAAGCTCAAGCAACTCGGCATCCCGCCGTCTCCGCTGTGCGATGATGCGACCTATCTGCGGCGGGTGTCGATCGACATCACGGGTCGCTTCCCATCGGTGGCCGAGGTCGAGCAGTTCCTGGCCGACAAGAACCCCAACAAGCGGGACGCGCTGGTCGACCGGCTGGTCGAGTCGCCGGGGTATGCGGACTACTTCGCCAACAAGTGGTCCTCGGTGCTGCGGAACAAACGCCGCAACGGGACCGACACGCCGTACACGTTCCGGTTCCACGCCTGGATTCGCAAGACCCTTCGCGAAAACATGCCGTACGACCAGTTCGTCCGCAGCATCCTGACCGCGACCGGCGAACCCGAGTCGCATCCGCCCGTCGCCTGGTTCCGCGAGGTCAGCACCTCGACCCAGCAGATGCAGGACACGGCCCAACTGTTCCTGGGCATGCGGCTGGCCTGTGCCAAGTGCCACCACCATCCGTTCGAGCGCTGGAGCCAGCAGGACTACTACGGGTTCGAGGCGTTCTTCTCGCAAGTGGCCCTCAAGAGCAGCAAGTACAACACCCAGCCGAACATGCCGGACATGGTCTCGCTGAATGGGAATGTCCCGTCGTCGCGCAATCCGCGCTCGGGCGTGGATGTGAAGCCGATGGGTCTGGGCGGGGTGCCGCTGGAGATCGCCGCCTATGAGGACGCGCGGCAATCGCTCGTCGACTGGATGGCCGCTCCGGAGAATCCGTTCTTCGCCAAGGCCCTCGTGAACCGGTACTTCAAGCACTTCCTCGGTCGCGGGATCGTCGATCCCGAGGACGATCTGCGGGTCACCAACCCGCCCTCGAACCCGGAATTGCTCGATGCGCTGGCCAAGCACTTCCTGGATCACAAGTTCGATCTGAAGGATCTCGTGCGCATGATCTGCAAGTCAAACATCTACCAACTCAGCTCCGAAGCCACTGAGTTGAACATGAGCGACCGGCAGAACTTCTCCAGCTTCTACCCGCGTCGGCTCTCGGCGGAGGTGCTGTTCGATGCGGTCGATTCGCTGGCCGAAACGCCCTCGAACTTCGGCACAATCCCACAGGGGACGACTGCTATCCAACTGCCGGACAACGGGTTCAACAACTACTTCCTGCAAGTCTTCGGCAAGCCCGAGGCGGAGAGTGCCTGCGAGTGCGAGCGGTCGCCGGAAGCGAACCTGTCGCAGTCGCTGCACCTGCTCAACTCGACCGATATCGCCGGTCGTCTGCAAAGCGGGAATGGTCGGGCCGCGCGGTTGGCGAACGACAAGGACCGCACGGATGAGGTCAAGATTCGGGAGTTGTACTTGGCCGCGTTGGGTCGCCTTCCCACCGACAAGGAGCGGGACTTCATCCTCAAGGAACTGATGCTGTACACGAACAAGCAGCAAGGCTGGGAGGACGTGATGTGGGCGTTGATTAACGCCAAGGAGTTCCAGTTCGTGCGGTGAGGCGAAGTAGGATGGGCAATCCTGCCCGTCCCCGCGCGACGCACAACGGCCAACAAGGGTGACATGGGCCGGAAAGGACTCACTGCCGGGAGTCGCCGATTTCTCCGAAATCGGCGGAGGGGTTCCCGCCGATCCGAACCGCCTGCAATGAGAATGTCGAACCATCGATTTCGGAGAAATCGACGACCGTAGGATGGGCCCATTTGGCCCGTCCCCGAGCGACGCACAACAACCAGAACGGGTGACATGGGCCGCCAGCGACGTACTCCGTCGCTGACGTTCTCGGACGATGGTGCAGGCACGGACGGGCGAGGACGCCCGTCCTACGGAGAGACGAGGAGAATCGCATGACGGGTTGGTCGAAACTCTGTTTCCTCGCAGCACTGCTGCCGAGCGTCGCCTTCGCCCAGTACCCGGCGGCGCGGCTCGATAGCGTCTTCCCCTCGGGCGGGCTCCCTGGCTCGACCGTCGAAGTCGTCATCTCGGGCAACGACCTCGACGATGTCGACCAATTGCTCTTCTCGCAGGACGGCTTCAAGGTCGTTCGCAAGCTCGCCGAAGTCACCCCCTTCGACGAGGGCCC
>JAYTFV010000589.1:0-4351 GCA_043734065.1 Planctomycetota bacterium | reverse complement strand
ACGGCAACGCACTGTTTCACACTGGGTGAGTTTTCAGTCGTCAGTTCTCAGTTTTCAGTAGGAAGCCAAGCCCCCAGTGTGAACAAGTGCGTTGCCGTGCGGTCGCCCATCCTCGCATGTCACCCCGTCAGGTGATTTGATACAGTACGATCAACCTGTGGCCCACCGAAGAGGGGATCAAATGGCAGTGCGTTGTTTGGTTTGGGGATGTGTGGTGTGGTGTGTGGGCCTCGCTGTGGAGGCTGCGGATGTTGATCCGAAATTGCAGACGGCGAAAGCGGCGTTTCTTTCCTCTTTCAAGAAGAAGCCGCCGGAGAGAGTGCTGGCCACGACGGCCCTGGGCGAGTTTCCGCAGAAGGAAGTCGTCGATCTGTTGCTGAAAAAGGGGTGTCTCGACGCCGAACCCAGCGTGCGATTTGCCGCTCGTCAGACGCTGACCAAGCTGGCGGAGGATCGGGCCATCCGGCAGTCACTGTTCGAGGACTGGAAGCACGGCCTGCGGAGGCCCAACACGCATTGGGCCGATCAGTTGCGGGCTTTGGCAGCCACCGCGGATGAGTCGCAACAAGCGGAGATCGTCGAGGGGCTGAACACGTTCCTGGCCACTCCCAACGGCGATCTGCGGTCGACGATTGCCGTGATTGACGACTACGCCGACCAAGGGGACGAACAAGCCTTGACTGCGGTGAAATTCATGTCGCGAGTCAACTTGTTCGAAACGAAGTTCGCCTATCGACGAACGATCGTGCAAGCGGCAGCCCGAATCAAGAGCAAGGGAGCGATTGGTCTGTTAATCGACGCGCTGGAGAAATCGCACGGGTTGATTCAGTCGGACATTGTCGTGGCACTCACCCGCATCACCGGACAGAAATTCCGCGACAAACATGAGGACTGGAAAAAGTGGTGGGAGATGAATGAAGCCCCATTCGTCTACCCCTCCATGCTGGGGCCTAAGTATAACCCGAACGAGCCCAATGCGGCGTACTTCTATGGCATGCCGATTTGCGCCAAACGCGTGGTCCTGGTGTTGGATACCTCCAACAGCATGCGCGGGAACCCGATCGAGGCCGCGAAGAAGGCGCTATTGGCCACCATCGAGTCGTTGCCCGAAGCGGTGAATTTCGATGTTATCGTATTCAATCGTGAGGCCGTCGCCTGGAAAAATCAATTAGTTCCCGCGACCCGCGAAGCCAAAGACGAGGTGTCGGAGAACATCACGATGTGCTCCCTGGGACTCGCCACCGCCTCGTTCAAGGCCCTGCGCACCGCGTTCGATTTGGAACCGGAAGCGATCTACTTCCTGTCCGACGGCCAGCCCACCGACGGCAACCCGGTGCAGATCGTGGAGGCCATGTCGTACGCCAACCGGATTCGCCGCATCTCGATCTATACCGTCGGCGTGGTCACCGACCGCGTCAACGGCGGCGGAAATGGATTGACCCGTTTCATGGCTCCGCTGTCGGAGCAAAACTGGGGAGAGTTTCTCTTGGTGGAATGAGGCGATCGGGCAGACTTGTCTGACCGTGGGATAGGCTTCCAGCCGGTCATCTTCCATGAAATGACAGGCTGGAAGCCTATCCCACGATCTGTTTTCTCTGTCCGCTCGCCTAACAGTCGCGGGAAGGTTCCGGTGACGGAGCGGGGCTCGTCTCGCCTGCCATTGCTCGCTGACACTGCCGTTGCTCGCACTTACCAATCGTTCGTCTGCTACGATAAGATATCGCACCGTTTCCACTCGCACTCGTCCACCTTGTCTGGAACCGTGGTTGATGTCTGGTCCGCCTCCTGATCCCGTTGCTGCGAAGGCCGAGGCCAAAGCAGTTGCCAAGGCCGCTCGCCAGCAAGCTGTGGCCGAGCTTCAGAAGCAAGCCGAGGTCCGCGCCGAACTGCGCCAGCAACTCCTGGAAGGCTCGCGTCATGACATCCGCCACAACCTCCCCGGTTTGGGCGTGAGCTTGCTGGTGCATCTCGTGTTTCTGGTCATCCTGGGTTTCACGGTGTATCAGGTCGATCAACGTCGAGTCGAGGAGCCGGTCGATCTCTGGCTGGGGCCTTCGGCTCCGCTGGGGACCGCGGACTCTGAAGTTCCCGTCGAGGTCAAACTCCCTTCCATTGCCGATGAGATGCGAGCGGCCGCTCAACTCGCAGCTGCGAATAAGCCCGTGGCCGCCCCCGACGAGAACGCCAAGCCGACGGTGCGCCCGGTCAGTGTCTCGGGAGCGCTCGGTGGCCGGGGCAGTGGCGGTCTCGGGAATGTGAATGGGAAAGGCAACGGGGAAGGCAGCAACACCAGCGGCACCGAAGGGCCGCGTAATCCCGAACGGGATGGGCTGGAACGGGCCTTGGCCTGGATCGTGCGGCAGCAACAGCCTGATGGCCACTGGAGCATGACCGGCCCCTACACCGAAGGGGCCGAAAGCCGCGAGGCCGATACCGATACCGGGGCCACCGCTCTCTCGCTACTTGCTCTGCTCGGCGATGGCAACAGCCCGATCGCGGGCAAGCACCAGAAGGCCGTCGACAAGGGAGTCCGCTGGCTGATCAGCCAGCAGAAGCCCAGCGGGGACCTGTTCGACGGCAACGAGCAGGGGCGTTCGGCCCACTTCTACGCCCATGCGCAAGCCACGATCGCCCTGTGTGAAGCCCTCGCCCTCTCCGGCGATGAGTCGATTCGCCCGGCTGCGGAGAAGGCGGCTGCGTTCCTGGTGATTGCTCAAAACCCCAGGCTGGGAGGCTGGAAGTACCGACCGCTCGGAGCGGAGGGGATCGGCGACTTGTCGGTCACGGGCTGGGCTCTGATGGCTCTGCACACGGCTCGCATGGCGAAGATCGATATCCCGCCGGAGACGTTCCTGCTGGCGTCGAACTTCCTCGACTCGGCCCAGGTCGACGCCGCCGATGCCTCGCGCTACCGCTATCGCCCCGATGAGCCGTCTCAGAAAGAGCAGCTGTGGTCGATGAGCGCCGAGGGGCTCTTGTGCCGCCAGTGGCTCGGCTGGCCCCGCCAATATGCCGCGTTTGTCCAGGGCCAAGCGTTTCTGACCTCCGAGGTCAATACCCCGGTCTGGGAAGAGGGACAGCGGAACGTCTACGCCTGGTACTACACCGCCCAGACGCTGCATAACCTCGGCGGCGCTCCGTGGAAAACCTGGTTCGCCAACACACAGTCATTAATCCTCAAACACCAAGCCTCCGGCGGTGGCAAGACCGGTGGCAGTTGGCACCCATCGAAGCCCAGAGGGGCGTTTCTGGAATGGAGCGAAGGGGCCGGACGGTTGTACTTTACGGTGATGTGCGTGCTGATCCTGGAAACCCCGCACCGGCACCAGCCGATCTACGGGGAAGAGCCATCTCCATCGCCGTAGTCCGGCCCCCCAGGCGGGGTGGCCCAGACAACGCTTTGGATGTCTGGGTGACGCAGGAACAAGAAGGATTGAGTGACGTTCTTATCCTGCGTAACCTCTTGTTGTTCCACAACCCAGACGCTCAAAGCAGCGTCTGGGCCACCCCGCCAAGACCATCTGAAGTTGAAAATGCTCCCGTAGGCGGCAAGCACACGTGGTGACGAGAGTGAAGTTCTGCCGGAGGTTGACTGTGTTGGAAAAACTGCGGAGGCTGTTGGCCTCGTGTGATGCGTTTGACGAGCCGTTTCAACCGAAGGTTCAGTCACGCTTGCTTCTCTTCCCGACCGACGGTTTCTTGCTGACTCAAAGGCAGTTTGAGGCTCTAGGGGCCGCTTCGAGTCATTTGGGTGACGCCACTGCGTTCTGTGTGATCACAGAAGGGCTCGAACTGTCAGAGGAGACTGCCCCGAACTACTACGAGTTTGGACTGCGGGACTATTCCGGTTATCGCAAACTTCGAGATTCCGGCTGCGTACTACAGGAGAACGTGCTGCTGTCGGATAGTGGCTCTTGGGCAGTGCTGATCTCTCAGGAGTTTCACGCCTTACTGGGAGGCCCACCCCCATTCGTGGCCGAGTTTAGCCGTGTGTATCCAGGGAGGAGTGCGGAGTTCGATAGGTTCGTCGAAGCGTGGAAGGCGAACGCTGCACGGATCGGATCAGACATTTCCTGGCTGTCAAAGCTCTCCTCTCATCTGCATCCAGGAACCGATGAAAGGTATCAGGAACCGTAGAATGACGTTTCCGACAGAAGTCCCATTTGGACGAAAACGCGGGGTGCCACTGTCGAGGGAGGCCCTTCCACCGAATGAGGGGTGATTTCGGGTGCCACTGGCGGTCGCTTTGGACCGCCGGGTGCCACTGTCGAGGGAGGCCCTTCCACCGAATGAGGGGTGATTTCGGGTGCCACTGGCGGTCGCTTTGGACCGCCAGTGTTTACGCCCCTGA
>JAYTFV010000588.1:0-5891 GCA_043734065.1 Planctomycetota bacterium | reverse complement strand
TCTTCTGACCGTTGTGCGCCGGGAACCACGGGGTCTGGTGGGATACGGGCCGGGGAACCGGCGGCTAGCGCCGTGCCGCTCACTATACCGGATCACGGCTTTGTCTTCAGGAACTCCTTCACGTCCAACTCCCCGGCGTGAATTATGAGAGCCGGGTCTTTGGCAGTCAGACCATAAGCCCCGGTCGTCCAGTGGTAGGCCGCCTTGAGTTTCGCCTCATCCAGCACCTCCCCCCCGCCGGTGACGCCGCCCGCGATGGTGAGGGGACGCGGGGCGATCAACGCCGCGATCTGCGGGATGTCGCCGACGTCGCGCAGGATGCCGGGGGCCATCAGGCCGAGGCGCTGGCCGCGGTAGGGGACGGGGCTGATATAGCTCGCCAGCGAGTTCACCGTCGCCACGCGGGTGATACGTTTGTCGACAGCTGCGGTGGCGAGGACCACCGGACCAGCCGTGCCGACGCCGATGACAAACAATTCGTTTCCACGGGCCCACTCCCCTGGGGTTTCTACATCATCAGGGAAAGGAACCCTATTTCCTTCTCGCTCACTTGAAGCAAAATCTCGTTTGTTGGACTCCAACGCAGTGATCAATCGTTGCAAATCATGGCACCATTGACCTAACAAAGGACGACCAGCCCATAGTCCCCATTCGCCTGAGTTATGGTCTGGAGCGTGCCCGATCATGTCACCACTGGGCACCATGTCTCCCGTGGCTCGAAGCTGAGGAATCAAGACTTTCCAACCATAGGAAAGACAGGCGTCACGCAACTTTTCGGTCTGCACCGCATTCTCTGCGTCCAGGTTGACAATCACTGCTAACCGCTTGATCTCAATGATCTCAATAACCTTGTCTAATGTAGACAAATTCGGATCAGATGGGGGCGTAAAGTATTCAGCTGACAGAGTGATCCCCGGTTCACTCTCGAAAGCCATTGATCCTCTGGTTCCCTTGACTGGAACGAACCCCGTCGAGGGTTCATCCGCCGGTGGATTGTTCTTAAACACACTCGACCGTAGCAGATTCTCCCGCCCCATCGGCAGCAGCGACTCCCATGCCATGGTATCCACCGGCTCCTCGATCCGTTGCACCAACCGCTCCCCCTCCGCAGCGGCGAACATCGGCAGCGTGACCCAGTCGTCGGGCCGCGTATCGCCGGGGTAGCAGCGGATTGACTCGGGGTCTTCGAGGGTCATGGGCGGGTCGGGGAGCGGGGAGCCATCGCCTTCGCCTTTCAGCTTCAGCGTCATCCAGCCGTACATCCGCTCGCGCATGGTTTTGCTGTAATCGTGGCCGCAGTCGAAGACCGTTTGTTGCAGTGCTGCGGGTTGGCCGTGCAGGTCGAAGAACGTCTGGGCCACGGCCAGGGACTTGCGGGCCTCTTTGACGGAGAACTGAGGGGCGTCCCGAGAGGCGTTGAACAGCATCAGCCCGCGCGGGGCACACAGTCCGAGAATCTCCCCCTCGCAGCACCAACTCGCCGCACCGGGGACGACCTCGCACATGCAGCATGCGGCACCGAGGTAGGCGTTGTACGTCCCGACCGAGCAGACCGGCACGACCGCCTTGAACCGCGTGTCCCAGGCCCCGGCGTACATCGTCTGGTTCCCGCCGCCGCTGGCTCCGGTGATGCCGATCTTGTCGGGGTCGACTTCGGAGCGGCTCTGCAAGTAGTCGACCGCCCGCATGTTCTCGTACACCTGAATCCCCGACAGCGGCTTCCCCGTTGGGAGCAGCGTGGCCGCTGTCATCTCGCCGTGGTATTCGCCGAGGGCCTTCCCGACCGCGCGTTCCCCGGCCCCAAAGGCATCGACCGCCAGCACGAAGAACCCGTGCTTCGCGAGGCCGATGCAGCGGGCCTGCACCTGCGGAGACTGCTTGGCCTCCTTCCAATGCCCATGCACGCACAGCACCGCCGGGAGCTTGTCCTCCTTCTTCGGGACATACGCATGAGCTGTCATCCACACGCCGGGGTAGGTCTGGATCAGCAGCCGCTCCAGCTTATACCCTTCACGATCGATCTCGCCGAGTTTCTGCGGAGCCAGATCGCACGGCGTTTCCGGGAACCCGCCCCACGCCTCAGACAGCCGCTTGCGAACCACGGCGAGGCGACGCTGAGCTGCCGCCAGATCGTTCAGCGGAGCCCCACCGGCCGCGACATCGCGCTGAGCCGAGGCGCGGATGAATTCGAGATAGGCGTTGCTCCGAGGCTCCTCCGCCGTCACCCACGAACAGAGTCCCAGCGCCAGTCCGAGGACCAGTCCCCAGCGATTTCGGTGCTGACTTGGCATGTGTCATCTCCCTCAGAGAAATAGTCCCGACTGACCCGTCTAGACTCAGATTTGGGGTTGGAGTTCAGCCTTTAGGCTGCTCCGGAACAGCCTAAAGGCTGATCTCCAACCCCGATTCTGAGTCCTGACAAGGCACTCGTCACGGACCATCCGCAGCATATCGACCGCCCTCGATCAATGCGCGTGAGTGGCATGGCGCTCGCCACGGACTCTGGCGGTAATCGAAGGAGTCCGGAAGCGACGCGACTGGCAGTGCGACAGCGAGCGTTGGACGTGAGTCCAACGTGTTGGGCGACGCAGTTCCGCTCACCGACCTCGGTTTGGTGCGAGAACGTCGCTCGGGCACGGGGGACTGACGTCCGCCCGCTCGCTGTCGAACCGGGAGCGGGCGTGTCTGGGTCTTGCGGCCCTCACCCCAGCCCTGACCTGCCCCTCGCCGCTCATTTCGACCTCCCCCATCCGTGCCTCGGCACGGAATCCATCCGCACTGGCGAAAGTCCTGTCGTGACTCATGACGCCCGTTCGGTGCGAATGTTTCGAAAGGCGAATGCTGTCGGGTTCCGCGAGAAATGTCGATCTTCGCTGGAGATACCATCGGGCGGATGCCGGACGCTCGCCGTGTGGTGAGTTCCCGACTCGATGTTTCTGGCATGGCGCGGTATCTTGTCGACGAACATCCACTCCGCCAATGCGGAGGGACCGCATCCGACACCCAATGGCAGGCTGGTCATGGCTCAACGCGACGCAGACGATCAATTCGAAGATGGCAATCCAAGGTTTGATGACGCGGCTGCCGGGAAGCCTCGCAAGACGCGGGCTCCGTCCGCCGGGACCAACTGGGGCAAGATCATCCTGATCCTGGGGGGCGTGGGGGCGGTGAGTCTGGCGCTGTGCTGCGGGGGCGGGTACTACATGCTCAAAGACGCCATGACGATCGACCCGGTGAAGGTCGCCGCCAGGCAGAAGGAGATCATCGAGATCGACATCCCCCAGGGCTTGCAGCCAGCGATGGGCATGAACATGAACTTCGGCGTCATGAAGATGAAGATGGTCATGTACAACCCGGGGAATGCCACCTCCCTGATGCTGATGGAGATGCAGATTACCGGGCAGACCGAGGAGCAGATGAAGCAGGCGTTCAGTCAGCAGGCGAACCAGCAACAGCAACAGGCCCAGTTTCGGGTGGAGTCCTCCGAAACCAAGAAGATCAAGATCGATGGCGTCGAGCGCGATTTCCAATTCGCCAAAGGCACCATCACTCCCCAAGGCGGAAAGCCGGTCCCCGCGCGGATGATTTCCGGCCTGTTCCCTTCGAAGACCGCGATGGGGTTCATCTCGTACACGATCAAGGAAGAGGACTACAACGAAGCTGCCGTCATCAAGACGCTGGAGTCGATCCACAAGTAGGAGGCCGTCGAACGGAATACATTCTGTTCCCACCCAGACGCAGGCAAGCCGGAGTGCGTCAGCCCCAGGACTCGGCCTGCATTGATCCACTCCGAAACGTCCGGGGGCTGACCGGCCCGGCTCCAAGAAGCCCTGAAACTGAATGAGTCGCTGGCCACCGCGTACTACTTGAAGGCGGACTTGCGGCAGTTCTGGAACCAGAGTTCGAAGCCCGCCGCGGAGTAGTTCCTCGAAGCCTGGTGCCGCCGCGCGGACGCCTGGGGCATCCGCCAGATGCAAGTCTTGGCCAAGACTCTTCGCAGCCACCGCACCGGCCTCCTCAACCGGTACGACCACCCGATCTCGACCGGCCCGCTGGAATGCATCAACCGCAAAATCGGAGCCCTGCCAAGACGGGTCTATAGCTACCGCAACTACGAACACTTGAAGGAGAGACTCCTGACCCTGCAGCACACCAAGTTCAGCCTGCAAGGTTAAAATCACGATCATGCCCACCCCCTAAAAATAGTGCGTTGAACCAGTACAGGCCAACCCTGGGAGGGCGAAGCTCCTGCTGAGCCGCGAGCCGGGGGACACATCGACTCGCCGGAGCGGCTCGTCAGGAGCCTCGCCCACCCGATGGCAGGGACTCCAAATAAAAACACTCCGGTCGGTGATTCCGACCGGAGTGTAAGTTGTAGGCAGTGCGACAGCCTCTGGGAGCGAGTCTCGGTGTCAGGCGAGCGGTTAGAGAAAGTGGGCCGTGAGATAGGCTTCCTGCCTGTCTGTGGGCTGAAGATGACAGGCTGGAAGCCGATCCCACGGGTCAGACACGTCTGACCGTTGACCTTAGCATAACCCACCACCGCCGCCGCCACCACCCCCGAAGCCTCCACCGCCACCACCCCCGAAGCCACCACCGCCGCCCCCGAATCCCCCACCGCCGTTGTTGCCGTTGCCGACTCCGTTGAGTGTGTGACGAGCGTACATCGTCTCGGCTTCCTGCGAGTTGTAGCCGGGACCGTAGGGGGTCGCGACCACCGTACGCTGCGGAGCATCCGGGTTGCCCAGGTCACTCAGGATTTGAGCGACCAGGTTACGCCGCAGCATGTCCAGTTCGGGGTCGGAGTTGTTCCAGCTTCTCTCGATGATGACCGGGAATGGCTGGCTCCGCATGCGGGCCGCGATCTCCAGAATCTTGTCCTTGCCATCCGGCGTCAGCGTGGCGGTGCTGCCCATGAAGTCGTTCAAGTTGAGGATGAAGTCGACCGCTTCGCCGTTTGTCTCCATCGTCTGGTAGTGCGACCGGACCGTATGACCCAGCGGCAACGTGTCTGGAATCGAGTTCGAACGGCGGCACATCCAGCCGCACATCGTCGACCTCAAGCCCCCGCACTGGCCCCACCCGCCACACCCGCCACAAGGATTGCAACCGGTCTCACAGTTGCCCCCACAGCCAGTTGTCCCGCAGCCAGTTGTCCCACCGCCAGTTTCGCAGGCAGGCTGACAGGTGTTTCCGCATGGGCCGCACCCCGGAGCACACCACCCCATGTGGCTGCATCCGATGGCGATCACCGGGGTGACGGCGATCAGGCTGCTCAGTAGTTTCTTCCAGGTCGTATTCATCGACTGCCCCTTCAGGCTGGGTATGCGGACGACAGGGTGTCCGCCGTGTGTGTTTGGGGAGTGACACTTCCTTCGACGGGAAGGTCACTCGTCGACTGGGATATCTCAGTCAGGGTCCACCAGCAGAGTTCAGCGACGCACGGTGCTGGGCCGATTGGGCAGACGCTGTTGGATATTCTGCCCCGAAGCCTGCTGGATCGGCTGACTGCGAGGAGTGGCTTTCGACACCGGTTGAGGTCCGTAGTTGGGTTGCGGCCCGTAGTTGGGTTGAGGTCCATAGTTCGGTTGCGAACTGTTGGGGTAGATCGGGGCGTTCGGTTGGTTGTAGTTCTGCCCGCCAGCACCGCCGCCCCCGCCAGTGGCTTGCGGCGAGATCTGGCCACTCGTCGGTTGCGGGTTGTAGAAGTTGTGTCCGACATCGTGAGCCGGTCCCTGGCCATTGCCGAACGGCAACAACTGGTAGTGGCCGAGGTCCGGATTGCCTTCGATGCGGTTAAGTTTGTAGAAGTCGATGTCATCCGGATGAGTGGCATAGTGACCCGGCAGCGGAGGCACCTGCTCGGCATCCATGGCCCGCACGATTTCGGG
>JAYTFV010000587.1:0-5675 GCA_043734065.1 Planctomycetota bacterium | reverse complement strand
TCGGGAGTCGGGAGTCGGAGGGAGGGAGTCGGAGGGAGGGAGTCGGAGGGAGGGAGTCGGGAGTCGGGAGGAGGGAGGAGGGTGCGGTTGCTTCGATCCCTATCCCTACGGGATAGGGGAGAGACCATGTCTCACATCCTACCCTCAACCCTCAACCCTCAACCCTCAACCCTCAACCCTCAACCCATGAACTCCACGATGACCCGATCGGCCATGCAGCGTCCGTTCCGGGTCAGACGGACGTGATCCCCGGCCAGTTCCAGCAGACCCTCGGTGATGAACCCGGCGAATGCCGCCCCGGCCAGGGACTCCAGTTCGACGCCGTAACGCTCCCGAAACGTCGTACGCGAGATGCCGACGCACGGGCGGAAGCCGAGCATGACCGCCTCGCGGGCCGATTCCTCACGGTCGAGTTTTTCGCTCTCACCGACAGCGGGTTCACCGGCCAACGTCCGCCGCAGCCAGGTCGTCACGCTGCGGTGATTCGTACGGCGAACTCCGTCCATATACGCTGCCGCCCCAGGACCGAACCCATAGAACGGCTCGGCCCGCCAGTAGACCTGGTTGTGGCGGGACTCGAATCCGGGGCGGGCGAAGTTGGAGATCTCATACTGCGGATATCCCGCTACGGGAAGCTGATCCATCACAGCTTCGTACATATCTCGTTCGAGGTCGTCCGGGATCTGTTGCAGCTGGCCTTTCAATCGCCGGGACCAGAACGCGGTCCCGGCCTCGAAGGTCAGTCCATAGGTCGAGATGTGCTGGACACCGAGACTGGTCGCTCGATTGATCGTGTCGATCCAGTGCGAGAGAGTTTGCCCGGGGATCCCGAAGATCAGATCGACCGAGACGTTCGAGAAACTCGCCTTCAGACGCTGGACCGCATCCGTTGCGATCTCGCCATCATGATCGCGTTCGAGCAGCTTCAGCAGTTCCGAGTCAAACGTCTGCACGCCCAGGCTGACCCGGTTGACTCCCGCGTTTCGCAGCACGGCCAGCTTGTCATCGGTGAGTCCGGTGGGGTTGGCCTCGATGCTCCACTCGCATCCGGGGGCCAGCCGGAACTTGTTCAGCAGCAGCGAGCAGAGCCGGTCGAGTTGGTCGGCGGAGAGGTAGGTCGGCGTACCTCCCCCGAGAAACAGCGTGTCGATTTCCGGAGTGCCAGCGAGCGTCGAGAGTTCGATCTCCAGCGCCCGCAGATAGTCCTCGACCAGATCGCCCCGCCGCGCGATCAGCGTGAAATCGCAATACCCGCAGCGATGCGAGCAAAAGGGAACGTGGATGTAACACGCCCGAGGGGCCGGGTATTGGGAAGTCGGTGGGGACATGCCCGCGAGAGTACCATGACTTGCCGTGTGTCAGACAGCCTGCGCCGATCGCTCCGCTTCGAAGACTTCGCGTCGCGGCTAAATGGGGAAGCGGTGAATCGACGGAGCGGGGGCGGGTCCGATATCCTGTGTCCGGGCAATCGCATGGCCCCTCAGCGCCGACCTGAATCTCCGAAATACGCCCCATGACCTCCAGTTCCGACTCATCCGTCCCCCCTGGCATCACTGTCCGCAAGATCCTCGATCGGGTCGAGGACATCATGCTCGAAGCCTCGCAGGCGACCCGCCCGCTGGAGCTGGAGCCATCGCGGAAGCAACTCTTCGAGCTGTTTGCGGAATCTTACCGCGCGGGGTTAGTCAGCGAGGACAACGAGCCGAACGTGACAGCCGACGGTCTGTGCGCCGCCCTCTCCACTCGCTGGGGACTGAAGGACACAGTCCAGGACGCGATGAAGTCTCAGGCGAAACTGAGCGGCGACCAGTTGGCTCAGATGCGGTCGCTGTGGTCCGTGATGCGGATGTGGATGGAATGGACATACGCCTGGGATCGGTGGTTGGAGTTTCACCCGGAGTAAGGCCGGGGGGGAGTTATTCCTCACGCGGGCGAAAGCGAGACATTCCATCGTAGCCACGTTCGCCAGAACGTGGGCGAACTGGCGTGCGCGCCCGCCCTCTGGCGAGGGGCGGCTACGACACTGATTGTGGACCGAACCTATTCGGGAGCGTCCGGCTCTTCATCGGCAGGCGGGTTGTACTCCGCAGTTCCCGGCCGCTCGTCGGCGAGGGTCGGTTGCGGTCCCAGGGATGGAGTGGGGAATGTGGTGAAGTCGACCCGTCCGGGAGGCACCGGCGAGACGAACACCGGCGGCTCGGCCTCGACATCCAAGTCATGCCCATGAGCCCGCTGGCCATGCAAGCGATCAGCGTCCTGGTACGCTTCCGGAGACCAGCCCCCTTCGGCGACCTGGATGTTGTTGTAAGCCAGCAGCGTCCCCTTGCGGTAGTACAGGTTGGTGATGGCCTTGTTGTAGTCGATCAGGCTCTGGTAGTACGCCTGCTGGGCTTGAGCCCGGCGGTCCTGGGCCCGCAGGTAGACATCCAGCAGAATGTCTCGCTCGCGGAAGCTCGGTTCGAGGTACTTCACATTCTCCTCGGCGGCGAGATACCGATTCAGGTTGGTCTTCGCCAGGGAGTAGGAGCGCGCCAGTTCCTGGAACGCCACGGCCATCTCTTGGGCGACCTCTTCCTCCGACGCTTCCAAAGCCTTGCACGCCTTGGTCAGCCGCAGCTCATAATTCTGCACCTGAGCATGTGCCGATCGCAGCCCGACCGGCATGTTCATGACCACGCCCGCCGACCAGCCATCGGTCTTGTTGGCGGAGAGCCCCTGGTAGAACGAATTTCCCGCTCCGTAGGACAGCAAATTGCTCCCAAGGGAATTCATCTGGTAGCCCGCGACCGCATCGAGTCGCGGACGGGTCAGGCTGCGGGCGGCGTTCAATTGCAGATCGAGGCTGCGGATCGTCCACTTCTGCTTGCGGAGTTCGACCCGTTGGGTGAGAGCTTCGCCCACCGAGTAGTGCCAGTCGGGGATGAGTTGGGCGGTGGTCGGATCCTCGGCGGGTCGGAGGATCGTGCCATCGTTGACGGGCAACCCGATCAGTCTTCGCAGGGCGGTTTCCTTGGAGTAGATGTCGGAGCGGGAGTTGTCGACGGCGGCCTTCGTGGCGAAGAGTTGATCCTTGGCCTGAGCGGCATCGGCCCGAGACAGAGCCCCTCCCCGGCGCTGGGTCTCGGCAATCCGCCAGGTGGCCAGGGACGCGTCGTACGCCTGCGTGGCGGTGTCGAACAGCCGGTACGACAGGTACAGATTCCAATAGGCGTCCTCGATGTCCTTGGTCAAATTGCGGAGAGCGTTCTCGTAATCGCACAGGACGAGGTCGTTGTTGATGCGGGAGATGACGACCCCCTGGGAGACCCCGGAGATGCCTCCGAAGCTCTTGCCAATGGGGCCAGCGACGCGCGTAAACTCTGTCCCGGCACCGGCCAGCAAGGGGAGTTGATACCCCATTTGCAGATTGCCGTAGTAAGAATTCGGGAGGTTCAACGCCTGGTTGGTGCCCAGGTAATTCACATTGTGAGACAGAGAGGCATTGCCCCCGTTGGCAAAGGTCTTGGACAGCGAAGCATTGAAGGCCCCGGTTTGGGAAGCAATGACCGGGACCGTGCCAGCGAAGGCGGGAACCGCAAAGTTATTGGGTAACTCGTTTCTTCCCAAATTCATGGAGGCATTGAATTGAGCATCAAAGTCGGACAGAGCGGCCTCGACACCACGCCCGCCGAACAGCACTCCGGACTCCTGGATGGCCGAGTCATACGACGAGATGGCCGTCGACAAGAGCAATGAATTTCCGGCGGTGAGGAACTGGCCACCCGACTTGACGATCTCGCTGTTGCTCATGCCGATGTGAACGGCTTCCGTCAACTGAATCTCGCGAATCTCGCAGCGGTCCTTGGCGTCGAGGGTCCGAGGGGGCAGGCTGTCGCGGACGTTCTCGGGGGTCTGGGTGACGACATCGGGATACTCGATGGCGGTGGCGTGAGCGCGATAGTGGTCCTGGTCGGCTTCACCCAGGAAGCCGACATCCTTGTGCGTCTGACGACACCCCCCGGCCAGCAGGGCCGCCAAGGCCGCAGCGGTCGATGATGTCGATCGAATCCAATTTCGTTTCCGCATGTGCGGATGCTCCGGGGATGCGGTCCATGCGTTGCGACCGCTGCCCGAGATATCGTCGGCTCAACCGGCTGGGGATGATCGATTCCCCGGTCGAGTACGATCGATGCAGAGGACACGCCGGGTGCGGGAGAACGAGTTTGCCTGACCGGTATAAGAGGAGGGGGAGTGGGGGAGTGGTGTGCGAAGGTGCAGGACTCATGCGCTCAACGCTCTACTCTCTTCCCCGAAACGAAAAAAACCGGCTGATCCACTGGGGATCAGCCGGTCTCGATTTGTCACTCATTCACTGGTCACCGAAGTGACCGGCGAACTAGTTGCAAGCACCGCAAGGAGCGGCACAGGTCGGGCCGCAAGGAGCGGCACAGGTCGGAGCAGCACAGGCGTTTCCGCAACCAGCACCGCAAGGAGCGGCACAGGTCGGAGCACAGCAGCTGGGAGCAGAGTCACAGCAGCTGTTCCGGTGGCCGCAGCCCATCCGCGGCATGCGGCACTTCTTCAGCAGGCCGCCGAAGCTACAGCACTTACGCTTCGGGCAGCAGCTCGTGGGAGCACAGCAATCCGAAACCGGTGCACAGCACGAAGCGGCTGGGGCACAGCAGCTCGGAGCGGCACAGGCGTTTCCGCAGCCACTTCCGCAAGGAGCAGCACAGGCCGGAGCAGCACAAGCCGGAGCACAGCTATTGCCGCAAGGAGCAGCACAGGTCGGGCCGCAAGGAGCAGCACAGGTCGGAGCCGAACAGGCATCGCCGCAAGGCGCTGCACAGGACGGAGCCGAGTCACAGCAAGAGTGCCGGTGCAACCGGAACAAGCCTGCATTCGCAATGCTCGAACCAGCAACAACCAACAGGGCAGCAGTCAGAGTCGTCCACTTCATCTTGAAATCTCCAGAGTTCCCGGGGTTACGGTGAGAAACCGTCGAGGTCGAGTCATCATTGACTTCCTCAGTTCGGCCCCCACTCGCTACGACAGTGTGTGGTGGGTCCACCTGCAAACTTTTTCGGCCACCGGCTGGCAACTCCCCACCGGACTCCCCTCCATCGGCAAGAATCTGTGGAGAGTCTGTTCAACGAATCGGTTCAGCAGACTCTAACGGTTGTTCGGGTTCTACCAGGAGGCGTGGTGAATTGGTTCCCACTGGCTTCAAACCGGAACGATTCGCCCCGTCCGGCGACCCGTGAATCACGACGCTTCTCTTTTCCAGATCAGTGGTTGCGGAAATCTAAGTCCAGTGTCACCGCGTCGCGAACACCAGTCCCCCGTTGTCTGTCGACAGATTTTCCACATCCGGAAAACTCCCCGTCAGGGGCAGCACGCCGACAAATCGCGTTCTGGGCACGGACCCGCCTCCCGATTCTGCACCCGAAAAATTCATTTCCCATTTACGTTTGACGACACGTCCAGTCTCGGTAGCATCACCCCCACTGAGTGTTTGCTTCCGGACACGCCTTCACCGGTGTTGTCCTCCGTCTGTCCAACAAGCTCTACACACCGGATTCCCCGCCCCCTGGCCTTGCACAAAGGCCAAACAGGCGGGTTGCTGGCCGGTTTGTTCCCTCACAACTCGACACCATTCCAGCCCTGGAGACAGCGCTGGATGTGGGTGGTGTTTT